>NZ_JBHIRO010000004.1:0-41629 GCF_042197165.1 Bartonella sp. AA23NXGY
TGAGCAAACCATCCGCCATGCCTACCCTAGTTTTTGCTGGATATTCTTTCCAACCAAACATGCCCGCAAACCGCTGTGCCGCCTCGGTGCGTATTTCTATGATCTCTTTCCCAAAAATGAGACGGTCTGAATAAACAGTCGAAGCTATCGTCCCCCATGTGAGAGGTATCCGTTCACGACGACCTCCCACCAATTGGTGGATAAACTCACTTTGCTGCGAATAAATATTACCTTCATGTTCATAAAGACTCAGTCTTTTTGCACCATAACGCTCTAAATTTTGAATAAGATCTGTGGTAATATCTTCAAGCTTGCGAATGGACTCTGCATCAACTTCTGTCTTTTCTTGCTTGGCTTTGCCTAAACGTTTGAAAAACTCCACTAATTTATCCGTTTGATCAACGTGTGGATTCCACAAAATAGAAAGATAAAGATCATTGCGATAAAGCTCCTGTGAAATCATCCGCTCGCGATATTTATCATCTAATTGCTTGGCAAATGCCGATCTGAAAGTCCCATCCGGATAAATCGTTTCACGCTTTCTGATAATATGGCTATAAAGCGCTATCCGTTCATCCGCTATGTTTTTAAACAGATTATTGAGCTGTTCGTGAAGCACATTCAGATCAATAATATCTGCTGTCTCAAAGTTAATCCCTTCAAGTTTAATAACGCTCATGAGAGCGCGTGAATCCAGCGCAATGATGTGCTTGTTGACATGGCGCACATAAGGAATGATCGCCTCTGGCTGCTTTTCACGTTTGCGCTCTGTTCTATTCATTATAATTCCTCATAATTACGAATTAATCGTAATGGAGAAATACTTCCCCCACCCCATAGACTCGAATTTCTGGCAAAAATAGATGTCTTTTGCCATGTCAGAAGAATACGAAATTTGTTATGGTCATGCTTTAGGATTTCCTTGAATATGAAATGCAGCATCACACCAAAGGTTAGAAGAAAAATATTGCCTGCCATAATGAACAATATCATCGTTCCTATCCCATTTAATCCCATAGCTTCCACCGTCACGCCTGCAATCATTGCAGGGCGCGTGCAAGCAAGAAATAACGTATCTTCTGTTAGCTTGTCGTGCTCTTTCATGGCTTTGAAAGGCAACGTTTAATGGGAAAACATTGATACAATTTGCGTTGCACCCATAACAATGCCGATGCCAACACAAACGAAAAAAGCTTTACGCATTTCAACATAACCAGCAATCCATGCAAGCCCAATACCAGCAACCGCAATGGTTGCAATTGATGTTGCAATTTTTCCTGTTAAAGCTTCAATGATTTTATCAAGAGCAGTTTCAATTTTTCCGAAGCCGCCATCAGCAAATGCTGGTTCACTCAGTGCCATGAAGGCAATAAACAGCATCAATGCTGCTGTTAACCATTTCTTTTGGGTGTTGGATAGAATAGTTTTTTGTAAGGTATGTTCATTAATGAACGAATTATTCATGTTTTTCATGAAAATTCCCCCGCTTTATGTTTAAGTTGATCACAAAATTAATATTCAAAATATTAATCGGGAATCATATAAATGAAAAAAATAAATTTTTCTATCGATAAATTAATAATATTTAATCTTTTATTATTTAATGAACAAAAAATATAGTAATATTCAAAATGATACTTTTAAAATATCTTCGAGCAGCGCCTAAATATATTGTCTTAATTTGTATTATTATTTTAGGATACTTTTATTTCAGTCAACATACTGAAAATATTATGCAATTTTCTCTTTTTGAAGGATCAGAAAAGACAATTGGAAACCCCGTTCAAAATCCGAAGTCACAATTGGTTGATTATGCAAACCAACAAGACGCAATCCAACAAAATGTGGTGTTGCATTCAGAACCAATCGCATCACAATTTTATGAAGAAAATGTGCCGGTCTATTCCGGTGCTATACAGGTTACAAGTGGTGTGACCTTTAAAATGATTACGCTTGTAGATGATGGGTGGAGAAAAAAGATCATCCGTGATATCCGTTTATATGGTGTGGAAAGCTGTGAAATGAGGCAATTTGCCTCACGCAACGGAGTTAAGTGGCCTTGCGGCGCTTTTGTTACGGCTTGGCTTGTCTCAAAAACAATTGATAAAAAGGTTACTTGTCGGCAAGCACGTGTCGTTCAACAGGTTCATTATGCACAATGTTTTGTAGATGGGGTTGATCTGGCGCGGTTGGGGCTGGCAGAAGGGTTGATGGTGTTGACAAAAGATCAGCATCATTTTCCATCCCCCGCAGACTATAAAAACTTACAATCTGCCGCTCAAAAAGCACAAAACGGTTTATGGTCGAGCCAATTTCAACAACCAGAAGATTGGCGAAGAGATCATGGAAGCTATAATCCCATTGACCATAATTAATATTGACCATTATTGATAAAGCGTCTTTTCAAGCGCTATTTAAAAATCAAGACAATATTCTACTGCAAATCTTATCAGAAAAAAGTTAATGATAATCCACACAGTCCTTGGTGGACAACGCTCGTTATGAAAATTTGTTGTGTTTAAAATATCCTTATAGGTTGTTTACTACAGTGCTATGGGAGAGCGCGTTTCCTTGGCTATACGTCATTTCGTTTTGCTTTTTAAATGAAAAGCTCTTCGCTTCTCAAACTCTTAATAATCGCACCCCAAAATCATGACATCAAACCTGCATTTAAATGAGAAGGCTAAAAGCCTTAAGTTTTAAAGGCTGGGAAATTCTGTAAAAGCGTATCGTTAGGCGCACGTGTGCCCCTTATCAATAACCAAAAGGCCTATCTTGTTCTTTTCTCACGCGGCTTTGAGATCATGATTAAAGAGAAAGCTTATAGGGGGATAAGTCAAAAGAAAGTGATGAAAATAATAAGGTATTTTAAGTGATATATATTTGAAAATATTATAAAAAAGACAAGAAAAGATAATAAATGGGTATTTTGTTATATAAATACTTAGCGTTAAGCGGATAGGTTATGAAAAGCCTTTCCAAAGTTTTTAAAACTGATTGTCTTCATACGTGTTAAAGTGTACAATGACGTTGTCGGGTGTGAGTTACACAAAATACTCTTTTAGTTAGAGATTGATAACTCACATTTTATTGTCGTAGGGTATTTTTTAAAATGCATGATCACGATCTGTAGAGGTTAATTCTTCATCAAAAAACTTTTTAGCTTGTTCTTCTTGTTGGGCTCTACGTTTTTCCTCTTCACTTTTACCACAACCTGTAATATTCAATCCTATAGTCAATAGAGCCAAGCATATTAAAATAAATTTTTTCATTTTTCCCCTCTTTAAAAATTATATGTATTAATCTCATCAATTATATCGGAATACAGATTTAATTATCGTGATCTTTTGTTTTTTATTAGTATTGTTAATGGAAAAATATGTGAACAGTTTATTGTAAATATCTTATAAGTTTATCATAATAAAAAATTAGAAGGAAAGAGCCAAAACCTAATATAAACGAACAAATTGTAATGTTTATCAGTGCTTTTGACCAACCTATTGATAATATTATAATAGGAATTGTAAACAATCCCACAAACCCTATTATCACTATAAGGCTTAGTATCAATCTTAAAGGACCACGAAGCCATAAAAGCAAAAGGACGAGCGCCTCTTTGCTTATTTGTGATTTTGACATTATTTTCCCCTCACGCGCTTAAATCAAGATGCTCCACAATATACACAGTACGATAAATGATACAAGTTATTTTGTTATAAAATCTTCAAGATCTGTTTGATGTTCAACGGATGAAATATCCGGTTTGGTAGAAGATGATTCTATTTGATATTCTTTCATAAAAGAAACTTTTTCTTCTTTGAAGAACAGAATAGGATTCACTCAGTATTGATTAGGCAATTTTGGTTTTAAAATTCCTTTTTGTATGAGCTCTCTTAAACCGTTGTGAAAAGTTCTGTCGACCATATCGCGCTTTTTTCCATTTATACCCCCATCAAACCAAATTAAGGTAACGCTGCTGGGATCTTCGTTTGTTGATTTATTAGATCGATATTCTTCTAAAACTATTATCAAAGCACGATGTCCTGTACGAGATAAATTACAAATTGCTTGAATGCCATCAGCAAATATTTCTATAAAATTTTCTTTCTTTATTTTTTCTGTGACGTGAATTGTAGGTATGACCTCTGTTCTATTCGTATCAGAGTTGATAAATTTTTGTTGTGTAATGGACGTTTTTACAACTTTCTTATCGGTAAAAATTTCAGATTTTTTGAAAAAAGAATTTTCATACGGGGAATATTTTTGCTTTATAAATTCAAATCGATGACGTGACCTTTGGTTCTGAAAAAAGCTTATGAAAATATAGAGAAAGGCAGAAACGGAACATCATTTCCTTCAAAAAACAATAAATGGCTTCGAATTAAACTAGGACTTCTAATGCAAGCATTGCCTTATGTTGTTATGTTCATGAAAAATGGGTTGCAATCTGAAAGAGAGTGTAGCGGTTCTATGGAATTTTTAGCAAAATGAAGGGGATTTTTTTCAGGTATTTGAAGAAGCTAAAGAGACTATGAGGAAAAAAATGTGCTTTCTTTTGTTATAAAAGAAAGCACATTGAGAGGGGGATTTAGAGTGACAGCTTTACATATTTTACTCTGAAAAGCGGTCTTTTTTATCTTTTTTCCACAAAAAATAAGTTGCAAGTCCGAGAATGGGAACACCCAATTTGGCAAAAGGGAGATGTTGACTGAGAGCTGCAAGACTGGAAACAGTCGCATCTGTCATGAGTTTGTGGCGTTGTTCTTCTGTCTTTTTTTGTTGGTCATAGCGTTGATAAGTTTTGAGAACGCGACTGATAATAAGACCTAATCCCGCAAGAGAAAGACAAATTAAAAACATGATACTGGCGGCAGCAAGAGGCTTCATAACAGAACATAACGCAATAAAACCGATGGTACATAAAAAAAGCAAAGACATGAAGAATGAAATGCTAATAAACCCATAGAAAATTGCTTGAAGGCGTACTTGCTTGACTGTGCTTTTAAGCCCTACACCGACAAGATGGTTTAAAAGAGGCGCGATAAACTTATGCATTGCTTAACGACGTAGTAATTGAGAAAGAATAAAACCAACCCCTGCGGCAAACAAAACGCTTTTGCCAGGGTTTTTGCGAACGCATTGGTTCAGAGTTTGTTCAAGATCACTGATTTTGTCTTTTGCTTGAGACATCATGTCTTCACCACTTTCTTTCGCTGAGTGATATAGTTTTTCCGCTTTGTCTTTGGCGGCGTTGAATTTGTTTGCACCAAGATCTGTTAGGGTTGAGGTAATCCCTGAAATTTCAGTGCGTAACGTTTCTAATTGTCCTTGTAGGTCTTTTTCTACGGCTGTTTTATCGTGCTGTGTTGTTTTATTATGGGCCATGGTATTTTTCCCTCTTGATTCATTATATTTGTATTGGTGTGTTCATAGTGATCATTTGCATTGGAGTGAAAATTTTCACTGCTTGAGTAACGCCAAAAGCTTTTTTTGGTTCCTTTCATTTTGTCGAATTTAAAATTGTTTTTGATAAAATAAATCTTTCCTATACGATATGCTTTGTCTGTAAAGGGTCGCATCTGTTGAGAATTGCCTTATATGCTTTTATGCTTTTGCAGGAATTTAGCACCATTCTTCAGTTTCTCGTGGCGCAGTTTTTTTATAAAAGTTTTTTAAAAGTGTGCTGAGGCTTATTTTTTAAGCTTGTGACAGCTAAAAAACATTGTTGTTGCGATTTTGCGGCAGAAGTACTGTCATTTTTATACTTTTGCAGCAAAGAAAAAGAAAATAATATTGCGGCTCGTTGCTCTCTATGTATTTGGGGGCAACACGCGCTCCCCATGATACTTTTGGTCAGTTTAAGATATTGCGATCGTTCTTTTTTTTAAACGTAAGGTATATTTTTATTTTAGGATAGGAGAGGTACTTTAGTGCACTGGTTGTTAGAGAAGTGCATATCCTTTTCTCCGAGGATTTTATGATATTTTTGCTGCTTGTTTCATGTAAGAAAATATTTTGTTGGCTTCAAAAGAGCCGCAGAAATGAGAAAAGCTTTGCGATATGAGAGATTTATTTAACAGGAACGATGATAAATTATTCTTATAAATTAAAATATTATATGCGATACTTCTTGTAAGTTTATCATTTTGCCTAATTTATGCAATAAATTGATTGGGTAAGATAAACTTGTTGAATTGTTAGAGAAAAATTTCTTGAGTAATTTCTTTAGAATTAAGAGAGAGCTTGTGAAATAAAACTATACTTGATTTATCAAGTTTTCTTTCTTAAGAGGAATACACAAGTGACGTTAAAAGGGTAGTGGCATTGTGGAACAGTGATGCTATGCGGGGTGACGATCCAGCTCATAAATAAAGATAAGAGCACAAGAATGTGAGATAAAAATGGAATCTGAAACAGTCCCTTTAGATAAAACAGTCCCTTTAGATAATATGTCTGCTGTATTGACAGTGCATGATTTTTCTCCTCTTTCTATGTTTATGGCTGCTGATTGGGTGGTAAAAGCCGTTATCATTATTTTGTTATTTGCTTCACTTATGTCTTGGACAATTGCTTTTGTGAAAATTGTTGAGATCACTTTGGTAAAACGAAGAGTACGTCATGAACTTCAATTGGTTCTAAATGCTCAGACTCTTACGCGTTTGGCAGCTAGCTTGAAAGAAAGCAAAGGAGCTGGTGTGTTTTTTCTCAAAGAAGTCCTTAAAGAGGTGTATCTTTCTGCACAACAGGTTCATTTTTCTGCTCCTGAAGGGATAAACGAAAGCTCTGGTGAAAAAACCAGTACAGAGGAAAGGGCACAAACGATTGAAGATATTCTCTTTTATGAGGAGAGCAATCAATATGAAGATGTTTCCCGCGATGTTCGCGATGCTAGGGTTCGTGATGTTCATGAAGGTTTAAAAGAAAGGGTTCATTCACTTTTGTCACGCTGCTTGCTGGCTGCTACACGCCGTGTTGCATGTGGAAGTGCTGTTCTTGCAACTATTGGCGCAATTGCTCCTTTTGTTGGTCTTTTTGCAACTGTTTGGGGAATTATGAATTCTTTTATTGGGATTGCTCAGTCTCAAACAACGCGACTTGATGTGGTGGCGCCTGGAATTGCTGAAGCCTTATTCGCAACGGCTGTTGGGCTTTTTGTGGCTATTCCCGCCGTTGTTATGTATAATAGCCTTATGCGTGCTTTGAGTGGTTATCGTAGTGATTTAGGTGATATCGCTGCTGCTCTTGAAAGGCTCTTGAGCCGTGAACTTGATAGACAAAGACAACAGAAAAGTCATAAAAAATGAAAGCAAGCCTTAATAATGATTGGGATATAGACGAGAGTGGGTTGCAAAGCGAAATCAATGTGACCCCTTTTATTGATGTTGTATTGGTGTTGCTTATTGTTTTTATGGTTGCTGCGCCTTTGGCAACATCTGCCATTTCCGTTCAGCTTCCTTCTATAACTCAAGCACCTTCAGTGGTTCAGTCTGATGAACCTCTTTATGTTACGTTGCAAAAAGATCGTTCTCTTTACATTGGTGATCATCTTGTAGAACAAGCAGCTTTGAGAGACGCTTTGTTGAGGGAAACGACGCAAAATTTAGAGGCAAAAATTTTAATCAAAGCGGATAGCGAAATTGATTATGGTACTGTCATCGATTTATTAAATCAAATACGTATGGCTGGATATCATAAAATCGGTCTTGTAGGATTGCAAAACTCTACCAATCTTGTCTCGAGAGGTGAGATCAATAATAAAACAACAGGGGTAGCGAACGCTGCTGTCGATGGAGCGGGCGGTAGCGCGGGTGGTAACGTTGTGGGGCATGTGGATGCCGTAACAACGAGCACTACGGGAAACGCTAATATTCCAGCCGATGTCTCTGACCAGTGATAAAAATAGCCTTTGTTGCAGGAAGCAAAGCATATTACTCAAAGTCGTAGAGTGAAATTGATGAGGGTTCCGTGGATTTATTAAACCAAACACGCATGGGTTTGATATTACGCAGGGGGTTCATATATTGAATCGGTTTTTTAGGATTAAGCTCTACTCATCTTGCCGCAAGAGGTGCGATCAAGAAAACAGCAGAGGCGATTGTTGTGTGTCTTAATACATCTTAAAGCCCTTTTTGCGGCGGTGTTCATAAATGGTATAACCGTAAAGCCCCCGTAAAATAATCAAAAAATCTATCGAACCTCACTCTCTTTATGCTGAATAAAAGAGTAAGCGAGCACCATTATCGTATTTATATTTTTTTCCAAGACAGTGTTAATATACGTATTCATTGTAGGCATTTTTTCAGTTTTTATCTGTATGCTAACCACGTTTGGAATGTGAGAAACATGCTTTTGATTGATTTAATATAAATAGGCTTGCCATGAAACAATCTTACAGTATTGAGATTTCTCGTTTAAGTTGAAAGACAATTCATTATTATTATAAATCAATATGATGTATAGATTGTCGACATTACAAGCAGTGTGTGAACGCTCAATGGTTAATGCCAATTTTTTTGTTATGGGGGAGGGGTATCGGGCGATAATGAAGTTTTGTATAGCGTGAGAGACGTAATTGAGAGATGATTATTTAGAGGGGCGTTTAGTGAAAAAACTTTGAAAGCAAATGCGCATTCCCTCTGCACTTTAAAAGCGCAAAGAATTTCCAGTGAAAGAGTGGTTGGAATAAGTATGTGTGTTATTTTGAGAGGAGCGATTTTTCAGAGCTTCTTAAGTGTGTCCCGTTGAACCAAAACCTCCTGTTCCACGGCTCTCGTTATGGCTTTGGGTATTTTGCTCTGGTTCAATGGCGCAAACATTAACTTGGGATACAGGGGCGATGACTGTTTGGGCAATGGCGCGCATGCCCCGTTTAAATGGAAAAGTCTTCTTGGTCTAAATTGATAAGAAGGAGTTTGACTTCACTTCCGGATAGTCACACCCAATCGTTCTTGGAGTGTTGAGGCATGTGATGCCCGTGTTTTAAGGCTAAGCCAGAGCGTGGACGGATGCGTGCTTCAAACCCAAGAGATAAATGAAAAATGAGACCTGTTGGAATAAGTGTCCGCTGCCCAGGGGCAAGAACAAGCGTTTCTTCTTTACCAATTTGCTGCTTGTAAATCCAAGATCCGCAGAACCAGCCGTTGCGTAATGAGGAAGCTTTCTTGTCCCAAGCGTGCGATGCTGAACGGATAAAGTCAAGGGGGGTGTGAAGATTGAGAAGAGACAGGAGAAGAGTAAGGATACTTGTTTAGAGGGGCGTTTAGTGAAAAAACTTTAAAAGCAAATGCGCACTCCTTGTGTACTTTAAAAGCCCAAGGGGTTTTAAGTGAAAGAGTGGTTGGAATAAGTGTGTGTGTTATTTTAAGGATAGCGATTTTTTCAGAGCTTCTTAAGTGTGTCCCGTTGAACCAAAACCTCCTGTTCCACGGCTCTCGTTATGGCTTTGGGTATTTTGCTCTGGTTCAATGGCGCAAACATTAACTTGAGATACGGGGGCGATGACTGTTTGGGCAATGCGCATGCCTCGTTGGATGGAAAAGTCTTCTTGTCCTAAATTGATAAGAAGGACTTTGACCTCACCACGGTAGTCACTATCAATCGTTCCTGGAGTGTTGAGGCATGTGATGCCGTGTTTTAAGGCTAAGCCAGAGCGTGGACGTATTTGTGCTTCAAACCCAAGAGATAAATGAAAAATGAGACCTGTTGGAATAAGCGCCCGCTGCCCAGGGGCAAGAACAAGCGTTTCTTCTTCTCCAATTGCTGCCCGTAGATCAAGACCCGCAGAACCCGCTGTCGCGTAGCAAGGAAGTTCTAAACCTTGTCCGTGTGCAAGACGCTGAACAAATAAAGTCTGGGCATGTGAAGATTGAGAAGAGACAGGATGATTGTTTAGAGAGGCGTTGGTTTCAGTGTGCGACATGATCGAGGCATTTCCAAAATATGAGGTCTAGAAGAAAATGATACTTTAACAAAAGATATCTATAAAACCAAGTCGATAAAGGTGTGTGGATATAGGTTGTCCCCAGAGCTTGCTTATCATCTCTTACTGACCTAAAATATTCCACAACACCACCTAACATTATCAATGGCATTTTTCAATAATGGCATCATCAAGGATGGCTTATGCCTAGGGGCATGCGCTTATTTGAGATCTAAATTGTGGTTACAGATAAGATTTTTTAGATACTACCGATAAGAATACCCGTGGCAAAAACCAGAGCTCCCCCAATGATGACCTGTAAAGAAGCGCGCCAAAAGGGAGTTGACATGAATTTGTTCTGAATCCAGACGATGGCGCCTAGTTCGAAAAAAACAATGATAAAAGCAATAATTGTCGCTACATAAAAAGAGTTGATCAAATAGGGAAGCGTATGGCCTAATCCTCCTAATGTGGTCATAATGCCGCTGGCAAGACCTCTTTTTAATGGCGAACCACGCCCTGATAATTTTCCGTCATCATGGGCTGCTTCTGTGAAACCCATTGAAAGTCCCGCACCAATTGAAGCTGAGAGCCCTATCAAAAAAGTTTGATGCGTGTCTCCCGTGGCAAAAGCTGCGGCAAAAATGGGGGCAAGGGTAGAGACAGAGCCATCCATTAACCCTGCAAGACCTGGTTGAATCCAAGTCAAAAGTGTTTGTCTTTGCGTTTTCGAAGGTTTTTTTATGGTGTGATTTGCCGCTGTTGTTTTTTGGGAGGGATGGCGGTTCTTGCCTTTCACAAGAGAAGTTTTGTCACATAATGAACCGATAGTGTTTGCACGATTATGGCAAGAAAGGCACAAAAGTTGCTTATAATTTTTAAGCTCTTGAAGCCCCATGGCGGTAAAAACCGCGGCTTCCTTAGAGGAATAAGGTTCTAGAGCTTTTGCATATTTTAAATAGAGCGCCGCATGTTGCTCTTTTAATTTGAGCGCTTTAAGTATCACGTTTTGTGCTGAACGAAAGGACAGAGCTTTACGTTGTACAAATGAAAAAAACGATCTCAACATTTTCTGTTCCTCTGCACTTTAGAATAATTCTAAAACATAAGAAAAATAAACCGAAAGTCAATCTAAAAGTTCAAAACTGAAAAATTGCAAAAAGGTTGCACTGAGAAAAAAGGTGCTGGGATGTTGAGAAAGTACAAGGAGATTTGTCAAATGGAGACGACAGGGGCGCATGAAAGAAATGATTACGTGAAAAAATTTAAGAGACAATGTGCTTTATTTTGCTAAAGGGGCGTTTGAATGGAGCATTTCAATGTATTGATGCTCGAGAATATAGGAAAGGAATAAGCTAGCATCATCTTCATTCGATGCGTTCAAAAGACTGTACAGCTCTTAGAATTTGAAATGATTCTTTAAAGGAGATCTTTATTCAAGGGATAAAAGCCCATTTCGCGAGGGGGCCCCGTGAAGAGTATAGAAGGGTAGAGCGGCAAAATTTCCATGAAATAATATAAACTCCATTGAGTCTTCTTAATCTTTACGCTTCATAAAAGAGCAAGCCGGCATCATCATACACCTTAGCTCCCAGTGTTGCGACAGTCTTTAGCACTGTTCATTATAGGCATGACATTTTATTGTACAGTTTTACGCCACTCATTCTGCTTGTGGAGGTGTAAGACAGTATTCTTATGATATTTACGCGCATTTTAGCGTTGTTACAGCTTTTGCATTTAGGTGGATTTGTTAGCGTGTAACGAATTATCTTTTGTGCTGTAATTGCAGGGACAGATAAAGGTGGGAGTGCATAAATGACAGAGATATTATCATATCAAATTGTTTGATCACGCATAAAAATTTATGCTTTATGAAGGGGCATTTATCGCCTTGTAACTGGCCTGATATCTTGCATGAAAGCCCAAAATTCAGTAAAATTCTCTCACTTCAAAACTTCTTATCTTAAATCAATTCAAATCATTTTCTTGTGTATCACAAGGAGGAGTGTGGGTGCTGTGTTTTTATTTAAAGTATGGGATGAATTGAAATGTGAGAAGTGCATAATCTCTACGCGTTAACAAACGTTTTTGATGTTTTTAAAAAAGAGCGAAATTGTGCAGAAAAAAGAGGAACTCTATGGACATTGATGATAGTTTAGAATGGTTTTTGGGTTTGCACAAACTAACAATACCGCAGGCAGCGCTTTTAATAGTTGGATTAAATCCAGGAAAGTGTTTGTTTCACGATGAAATGGAACCAGAAAAGAGTGATATTTACGAAGATAACCTTTCCGTATCATCAGAGAAAACTGCTTGTTTCCGAGGAGCTTATAATGCCATAGTTCAGGCAGGAAAAGACGATCAATTAAAGATAGAATGGTCGAGTTTTTCTAATTATATAGAGACATATTCCTCATATGTTCTCGTTGATGATTTAAAAGAATGGCTTTCGTCGCGTGGTCTACGTCCTGCGTTTTTTTTTCCTGAGGATGATTCTGCTGAGACTAAGGATCAGAAATATTATGCGTTTCAAGATCCAACGCATCCACGTTATGCTCCAAAGCTTGCTGCTATTGTTGCGGCATGGGAAGCGGTGAGTGAGGCTGAGGGTGGTAAAACTGTTAAAGGAACGCTTATAAAGTGGCTTAGTGAACATGCCGTTCAGTACAAGTTGGTGGATGATAATAATTTACCAAGAGAGAAGCTTATTGAGGAGTTAGCGGCTGTTGCGAATTGGGAACCTACCGGAGGGGCGCCTAAGACACCTGCCAGCTCTCTTTTATCAAAAGAAAAAAAATAAAAAGATCACTAAAATTGTGCTGCTTTTTTTGATAATTTTGAAGATAAACTCTTTTTCTGGGGGAGATTTTTACTTTTCTTCCCTAGATTATAAGTAATTGTTTTTCAATAAAAATAATTTTTATAGTGTTCCTCTGACTGTTCAGGCGGGGAAAAATAGACATTTTGGGGCAGTAAAATTTACCCTGTAGTTTTCGTAACTTACCTCTCTATTTTTGTTTGATTTTTTGGGGCACTTTTAAAATCCATTATAAATTGAAATGAGAATGCAACATGAGAAAAATATTTTCTTTTTTTACGGTGCGTGGAAGTGCAAAAAATCCTCAAGTCAATGCACCGATATTGGAGCAGCCTGTTGCCGATGAGGTGGTACATAAATCGTTTAGAGTAGGTGTATTGTCGTGTTGGTTAAAGTTTGAACTTACCCTTGTTATGGAAAAGGTCAAAGCTGAGCGTCATGTGCGCTCTCCATAAAGAAATCTTGTCATCTATGAGCGAATGAGGATTTCTCTTGAAAAATTTGCACAATAGTAAAACTCGTTAGCAAAACCCGTTCTTTGGCGTAACAAAAAGGATGTCATAAATGATTATCTCATCATAAATATGCTTTAAGAATAACCCTTGCGTGGCGAAAGTCTATGGCGTAGTCTCTATAGACTTTTGCTCCGTGTGTGGTGATCAATGCTCTTGTTTATCTCTTGTCAATGCAAGTGCCCATGAAAGTGATGGGTGTCTATTGTTCCATTGTGATGCTTGGTTGTTCATGTTTAGAAACGACAAGTGTATTAAATGTGATAGGGTTGATAGAAAGGAAAACGTATCCTGTAAAAATAGGTGTGTCTTTAAAATAAAGCTGATAAACGAAATTATTTTTTTATCTACCTTTTATATGGTGAGAAAAAAGGCATTCAAAGTGCAAGCATACGCAATTTAGCAGTAAATCCCAAAATAGCTTAACATATATCGTTTTTCGGAGAAGAGGGAAGAAAATCTATCTGCAAAAGCTATGTTAGCTCGTGTGACCGGTGAAATAATGTGGTTAGGGCAATAAACAATTGTTTTTGGTGAAGAGATAGAAATCGGTTGGGTGTTGATTTCTGGTTTATTAGAGAATTTTCTTTGTTATCTCGTCAAATACGATCGTTTGAGGTGTGGTCATATAAAGCGAAGCTTTTTTTCAATCTTGGAAAGATATTCCCATTGCGGAAAATCATATAAAGTTTAAGCAACGGCAGCACGATTTTTTGTGCAATGAAATGATAAGTATGTACAATATCTCGGTAATCTCCATGGGAAACTTTACCGGATCCAAGGTGTGGATATTGTCTTCTGCTTATCCCAAATCGCAGATATTTCAAAACAACAACGGTGGAGAATGAATGTTGGATATGTTCTAGGGAAGGTTGCAAAAAATGGCAGTTTTCAAAAAAATACCAAAAATGACGAAAGGAGCGGTTTCCCACTCCTTCGTTCCTATCTCCCCTTGCGGGGAAGCGGCCACCATTACTGATGCCGTGTATGGTGATATAGATACACTTATTTTTCTCAAAAGTCAATAGTGTAAATGCGGTAAATATTTGAGCATCAGAGCTACAACTTTATGAAAATCTTCGCAGGATAATCTTGGAACGGTACGTGAGCAACTTAAACGACTTACAGAAACTGTTGTGACATAATTGCAGATAATCCATGCTTTTTTATTCTCTATAGGAGATTGTATTGGATACGCAGCGGGATTATTGGGTTGTGATTTCGTTGAAAAAGGTAAAACTGTCACATTTCCATATAATTTTGCATTCTTAGAAAGCACTAAAACAGGCCGCTTTTTCCAAAATTCAGGGAGTATCGAATCATGAGGAAAATCGCACCAAAAAACTTGTCTGATGCGTGGTGCCGATTTGATTCGTGGTTTTATATGAGGTGGTTTTTCGTAAGGCGCATTTAAATCCCTTTCTTTTATATGCTCACGCCATGCATTATGATCATGTTCCATCATAACACATGGTTCTTCAAGTTTGGTTATATCTAAGGAAATAGGTGATAGGGTAGAAGGCTCTGTGTTCTTATCTTCAGCCATAGCAGACCATTTATATTTATTGGTCCCCTCACTTATTATTTTACGGCTTTTCTATCACGAGTTTTTATCAAAATGTTGCTTATAAGTACAGAGAGGTGAAACCATAAAATGGATGTCTCTGCTTATTTTTGTCTTTTGAGTACAACGCTAGAGGAGGGATGTTGGTGACTCGTTGGTGTTGGTGGGTTGGTTTGGCGGTGGGTGGTTTTGGGTGGGGATTGGTGACTGGAGGGTTGGTTGGTAGGGGAAAGCGATTGGAGAGAACGAGTGCACGCGGTTTCGTTTCTATTTTATGGTTAGAGTTTTTTATGGATTGAAAGGAGCCCTTTTGAAGTAATATAGAGGCTTATAAGGGAGAAAAATAGGCTTGAGACGACATTCCAACCGGCAAATGAGAGAAAAAGAAAGCGTGCGGATGCTTCAGAACAAGAAGGGGGATGAATGCTATTTAATTGGTTAAGCAGCTGGTTAATGTCTGAGGTTTTTCTGACTGCGCTTAAACCACAACTGAGGGGAGCAGCCCAAAAGCCATATTCAACACCCGCATGATAAATGGCTAAAACAAGGCTGATGCACATTAAGACAAAAACACACAAAAATAAAAGTTGTACCCAAGCAGTTATGCGAAAAAAATATGCCCCAAAACCTGCTAAGAGCAAAAATGGTATGGCACCATAATAGGGGAAACGCTCTATGAGACATAAATCGCAAGGAAGATATCCTCCGAAATGTTCAAAACCAAGGGCAATACCTATTGTGGCAGACAAGCAAAAAGCGAGAAAAAAAGCCCACAAACTTTGTTCTTTTCTGCTGGGTTCAAGATGAAGGTGCTTGTGTAAAAGTGGGTGAGAAGACAAAACGCATGCCATTAAGTCTGTTCCTTATAAAAGCTTCTTGTTTAAAAAAGCTATGAAAATCCCATAAATTAAAAGGAGGCTAACACAACCAATGAGAACAATCCATTTGAAATGCTGTACTAGAAAATTCATTGCTTTTTGCCCAAAATGTTTAATCAGCCACGCGAGAAGATAAAAACGAGCGCCTCTGGAAAAAATACAAATAAGAATGAAAAATTCAAGACGCACACTCATAACACCGGCCAAAATTGTGACAATCTTGATGGGGGGAAGATGAAAAAAACCTGATGTTATCAGTAAAATGATTAGAAATTGCAGGGTTGCACTATTTTTCAGAGATTCAAAACTTTCAACCTTACCATAAATTTCTAAAATGGGTTTGGCAAGGGTATCATAGGCAAAATGTCCGATAAACCAACCGGCAATGCCTCCTAATACAGAACAGATTGTTGCAATCAAAGCATAGCGATAAACCCGCTTTTGATGGATAAGAAGCATCGGAATATATAAAACATCTATGGGAATTGGAAAAACAGAACTTTCAATAAAGGCAATGAAACCAAGCCAGTGTGGTGCTGTACGCCGATTTGCTAAAGAAATCGTCCAAAGCTTTAATTTGTTTAATATCATGAGGCTTTTATAAGTTTAAGAGGTAAAGACTTTACAAATGAGATTGCTATAAATCCGGTAGAGAAATCCAATAAAGAAAGTATTTCATAAAATAGATAAGAAAATGATATGAATTCTTAAAAAATGAGAAGTCTTCTGTTGACGAATCTGTTCTTCTTCATATAGTGCAAAGGAATAATCGACAAGTCTGTCTTTTATAGTCCTGTCTTTTATAGCAGTGTGCGGGTGTGGTGGAACTGGTAGACGCGCCAGACTCAAAATCTGGTTCCGAGAGGAGTGTCGGTTCGAGTCCGACCACCCGCACCACTTCATAAATATTTTCCTTTATCCTGTTATGGTGCATCACGTTGTTTTATAGAACATGGGATTTATAAAACATGGAATTTATAGACCGTGTTCAATGTTTTGTATGTTGAATGAAAAACCTCGAATACCGTAGGATTCTCTCATTTCAAGTCTGCTTATAGTAAATCAACCAAAATCATGTCGCTCGTGCGTTACAAGCTAGATGAGCTCGCGTGGAGTGAAATTTTACAAAAAATGAATAAAAATGCCTCTTATGCCGTTTCAAGGGCATCATTGGAGGTTAAAGTGTATGATGGATGGGGGTGCCTGCTTGCACTTTTATGAAGTGTAGAGATGGTGCTTTATAGATTTTATATTCTTGTAGGTGCTGTCGCAAAATGGGCTTGAGGGTTTTGAGAGCTGTTTCTTTAAAACATGCATGTGAATTGGCAACCCAAGTGTCTTGAATTTGAGTGTGTTTGGTTTGAAGCGTTGTCGTATGACATGAGGGGCGTGATCGCCAAAAAGATATGTGAGCAACAAAAACATGGGGCAATGTGTAATCTCCTCTCTTTAAAAGACAGGAGCATGAGAGGCTTAAAAGATTATGCTTTAGAGGCTTTATAGATTTTATATTCTTGTAGGTGCTTTCGCAAAATGGGCTTGAGGGTTTTGAGAGCTGTTTCTTTAAAACACGCATGTGAATTGGCAACCAAAGTGTCTTGAATTTGAGTGTGTTTGGTTTGAAGCGTTGTCGTATGACATGAGGGGCGTGATCGCCAAAAAGATATGTGAGCAACAAAAACATGGGGTAGTGCGTAATCTCCACTCTTTAAAAGGCAGGAGCATGAGAGGCTTAAAAGATTATGCTTTAGAGGCTTTCGAAAGTCGTAAAGCAGAGGGAAATGGTAAGATTAGAAATTGGTTTTTTACCTTGACAACTTCATGTTCTCTCCAAATGAAGCTGTCTTCTCGTTACAGAAATTACATAAACAGAGAACCGCAATATTCTCTCTCCACTCTTGGCATATAATAGCGGTAAAATACTGTTGTTTGAAGTGTGGTCATATAGGGCATACTTCCTTGAAACGTTACAGTATTTTTTTCGGTGTGTGTTGGATATTCTTCAGTGTTTGTCTTGCTTGAGATTTAAGGGCATTCCATGAGGAGGAGCCCAAAGAAGCCCGCCCAATATCCCCCAATATCCCCCAATATCCCCCAATATCCCCCAAGAGTCTCCAAGGGTTTTTGTGCTTTTATAAACGGACATGGTGTTTAAAAATGGGTGTTTAGAATCTTTATCCTTTAAGAGCGGGGAGGCCAAGTCAACATCATCTTATAAAACTGCAATTGATGCACAATATCCATATTTATTTTAAAGAAATATCTCTTAAATAACAGCTCTCATTTATTTTACGATGGCGCCCAGTGGTATGATGGTAAAGCTTTTATATTCCAAAGGCATTACATGAAAGGCTGAGAGGATAGAAATTTGCTTTAAGAGAGGGAGAGGCTTTATTGTTTCGTGACTATTTGTTTACAGTTTAGTACAGGTTTTTAGAATCTACGTCTTTTTAGGGGGAAAGGGGCATTAAAAAACCCCGTTTTTAACAGGGTTTTTTAATCGTTCAACTTTTCTAAAAAACTTAGAATTTATAAGCGATACCAAAGCGAACATCATGCGTTTGAGAAGAGATTTTAAGGTTATCGTTTGCAAATTTCTTTTTAAAAAAATCTGAATAACGATATTCTGTCCGCATAATGATATTATCTGTCATTGCAAGATCAAAACCACCACCAACAGTGTAACCAAACATTGTTTTTGTCTCATCTAACACATTGCCAGAAGCAAAAATTGTCGAATCTTCTTGCGATTTTGATAAAAGTGACATGATATATTGCATCTGTCTATAGGCTATACCCCCTGCAATATAAGGCATAAGACGATGGGAAGCAAAACCTATACGCGCGCGCGTGGCACCAGACCACGTTTCTTTCAATGTTACACTGCTAACAACAATGTCACCATAGTTGGATATCGTTTCACCCTGAGCTGCAGGTTTTATGATAGGAATCCCAGCTTTTTTAAAGGCAATGTTAATGGAGTTTGATTCATCTAGAATTTTCTTTCCATTGTCTGTTTGGGTGCTTTTCCTCCCAGACCAGACCATATCGGTATCAAAACTGAAAACAAGATCTCCCAGATCAATATTAGAACCTGCATACAAACCTGCTCTCAATCCTGATAGTTTCGGTGATAAATCTCTATCAACCAAAGCCCATTTTCCGTCCCTGGCTTCTTGTGCGTAATTTAGAGTATTTTTATTGGAAAAATATCCAATTTGTCCTCCAAAATAAAAACCAGACCAAGAAAAAGGCGCAGAAACAGTAACCGGTGAAATACGTGACGATGAAACATCTTGCAATGAAACCTTCGGTTCTGATTGCTTAAAGATTACTGTATCTGCTGCTTGCGCTGTTGAAGCGGTAATGAAGGTGAAAATAGATAGTGCAACTAAACATTTTGTTTTCATAAAAACGTCCCCAATTTATTTCAGATACAAATCGCATTATATACGAATTGGTTAAAAAAATCTATATTTAATATCATTATGAAAACTAAAACATTCAAAAACTCTATAATTATCCATATTTAAGCGTTCTTGAAACTTGTTTTCATGCTATTATCCCGCGTTTATATTGATTTTTCAGTATTTTTATATACTCTTTCAGTGTTCTCTGTGTTTTAGAAAAAATTATAGTATAGTAAACAAGCTTTCTATTTGTTAAAAAAATATTACTTTATATACATTAAAACACTTTTTGTTATTAAATGTATTATCCATTATGATTGACACCAATGTGCTTAAATATTCAATTTATCGTAAAAATGCATATTGGCACCGTCATATTCGTTGCTCGTTTTTGATATTGCATAGCTTTGTATTGCGGTAGCCTTTTGAGCACTCGAGGGGATGGGCGACTTTATTTCTTTTTTATCTATATGCCACTTTTGCTTATAATAATCTAAGCGAATAGTTTTGATTGATTGAATGGAATACGAAGAATCAGAAGGAGTAAAGTGCGAGAATCTCAAGTCTCATGAGGTTTCTTATGCGCCATGTAAAACGGATAAACTCTCCGTTCCGTTCGCTTAAAGCCGGAACGTGGATGAGAGCCTAAAAACTGAATGTCGTTGGCTATTTTAAAGAGATTAGCGCGTGCATTCAGGTTTTTGTGGAAATGGGTGAGGGCGCCATAATGGGCAAATGCCTCCAATTTCTTGCGAGCTGTCAAGGATATCCCCGTTAGAGAGCTGATTGTTTCAGCAAAGGTCAAAACCTTTCGGTGCATTGAATTTTGTTCCAACAGCTGTTCCTCTATTGAGCACCCCCATCTTCACGCTTCATAAAAGAGACATTTTTCAATGTTCCTAAACCCATTTCATGACAGCGATTGTGAATGATATAATAATAAATCTATTGAGCACTCCCATCTTCACGCTTCATAAAAGAGACATTTCGCAATGTTCCTAAACCCATTTCATGACAGCGATTGTGAATGGTATAATAATAAATCTATTGAGCATCTCTTTTACGCTTCATAAAGGAGCACGCCGGTACCATTACTATATTTGCCAGTTCGTGGGGTTGTTGTGACAGTCCTCTCCACAATGTTGTGACAGGAGGCCCCTTTGTCCGTTGTGACAGTCCTTGGCACTTGAGGTGGTTCATTAGAGGCGTTTGTAGTTCTTATCGGATACAATTTCTATTCACATATTCATTGCGTTTGTGATGTGCAAGTCAGTGATTTTGATTGATGCAACATGGGACCGATTTAAAATGAGAAAATCTTACGGTCTTTAGGATTCTCATTCAATATGGATAACGCTAGATTATCATTATAAATAAACACATTATCTCATTGAGATAAGAGTTATCTACCCAATGTTATCAATAATGATAACATTGTAAAGCGTAACTACGATGAATTCATTAATCTTTTTATACTTCGATTGAAATTATGTCTATTAATACCGATTTTTTTGAGCTCATTCTGTTTGGTTGATAGCTAATAGATTTTCAAAATCAAAACGCGAAGCTAGAATGAAAAACACCTTAAGGTCATATCCATTTAAATCACTTTCTGCCAGTATAGCCATTGGGTGTTGAGCTATGACTATCCATGCCTTTGCAAAACCGTTGTGCCTTTTAAGTACAATATAAGCAACAAAACCACCCATAGCATAAATGCGGATCAGAGCCTAAAATGAACGCTGTGGGTAATTGTTATCGGTCATCATCGGGGTGTTTACACCCCGATCTTTTGACAGAAAGATTTGTTTAAGATGTTTGCATCTTTTTTAGTGGGTTGTTTATTGGGGAGCAATCATCTTTTTAGGATCAACTAATCGGTCATAATCCTCTACAAAAACACCTGCTTTTAATGCTTCGGTGCGCAAAGTTGTATCATTTTTATGCGCTGCTTTGGCAATTTCAGCAGCTTTTTCATAGCCAATTTCTGGTGCAAGAGCTGTGACTAACATGAGTGAGCGCTCCATGAGTGAGTGAATATGAACACGATTAGCTCGTAATCCTTGAATGCAATGCATATCAAAAGAACGCATGCAATCACCAAGAAGGGTAATTGATTGTAAAACGTTATAGCCAATAACAGGTTTATAAACGTTGAGTTCAAAATGTCCTTGGCTTGCGGCAAAGGTTACGCTGGTGTGATTACCAAAAACTTGGCATGCAACCATGGTTAAGGCTTCACATTGCGTGGGGTTGACTTTGCCGGGCATAATAGAAGAGCCTGGTTCATTTTCAGGAAGACTGAGTTCCCCTAAACCGGAACGTGGACCAGAGCCTAAAAACCGAATGTCATTGGCAATTTTAAACAGATCAGCAGCGAGAGCATTCAAGCTCCCGTGGAAATGCGCAAGGGCACCATGATGGGCAAGTGCTTCAAATTTATTGCTGGCAGTTTGGAACGTTATTTCTGTGAGAGTGCTCACTGTTTGCGCAAAAGCAACGTCAAAACCTTTTGGCGCATTCAGCCCTGTGCCAACAGCCGTACCACCTTGAGCAAGCATTTGGACATCGGTTAGAGCATTTTCAATACGCTGAAAATTGGCTTCTAATGCGGCACGATAGCCTGAAAATTCTTGCCCTAAGGTTAAAGGGGTTGCATCTTGCGTATGGGTGCGGCCGATTTTAATGATATCTGCAAATTCTTGCTCTTTTTGTTTTAATGTCGCAATAAGAGCTTCAAGGATTGGCAGTAAGTGTTGGCGTGTTTGCAACGTGGTGGCAATGTGAAGCGCCGTGGGAAAGGAATCGTTCGATGATTGGCTCATGTTGACATGGTCATTGGGATGAACTGGTTTTTTGCTTCCAAGTTTTCCTCCCAAAATCTTACTAGCACGATTAGCAATGACTTCATTGACATTCATATTGCTTTGTGTGCCAGAACCTGTTTGCCAGACGGACAGTGGAAAATGCGTATCAAAATCGCCAGCAAGCACTTCATCAGCGGCGGCAATAATTGCTTTTCCAATATTTTCTGGTAGTTTTCCTTTGCCCATATTTACAATCGCTGCTGCTTTTTTGACAAGGACTAAGGCATAGATGATGGCAAGAGGCTGCTTTTCACTGCCAATATTAAAATTATGCAGAGAACGTTCAGTTTGTGCGCCCCAATAACGATCTTGACGTACCGAAATCGTTCCAAAGCTATCCGTTTCCTGACGTGTTTCAACCATGATAAGATCCTTTTTTGTTCACGGGTTCTCAAAAAAGATAGATAACGCGAAAGTGCAATAAGAGGCAAGACTTTGAAGCTTCATTTAGAGAAATTATTTTTATGGCTATTCTTGACATTGAGAGATGCCGATTTTATATCTAACACATGCTAGCACTCGTAATTTGAGAGTGCTAGCAAGAACTTTTAAGATTAATTCAATTATGTTCAGTTTTAAGGATTTAAAACATGGCTAATATACAATTCCGCCCACTTCACGACCGTGTCGTTGTCCGTCGGGTTGAATCTGAAAATAAAACGGCTGGTGGGATTATCATCCCTGATACAGCAAAAGAAAAACCCCAAGAAGGCGAAGTGATTGCTGTTGGCAATGGCGCTCTCGATGATAACGGAAAGCGCGTGCCTTTAGAAGTCAAAACAGGAGACCGTATTTTGTTTGGAAAATGGTCTGGAACTGAAGTCAAGATTAATGGGGAAGACCTCCTCATCATGAAAGAATCTGACATTATGGGAATTATGGGCTAATTGAAGCACTTAGTTTTTCATTGTGTACTATTTTGAGAAAACTCCAAGGAGAAATTAAATGGCTGCTAAAGAAGTCAAATTTGGCCGTGAAGCGCGTGAGCGTTTGTTGCGCGGTGTCGACATCCTTGCTAATGCTGTTAAGGTGACACTCGGCCCTAAAGGTCGCAATGTGGTGATTGATAAATCATTCGGTGCGCCTCGTATCACAAAAGATGGTGTATCCGTTGCAAAGGAAATCGAACTGGAAGATAAGTTCGAAAATATGGGTGCACAAATGTTGCGCGAAGTTGCTTCTAAAACCAATGATATCGCTGGTGATGGAACAACAACAGCAACTGTTTTAGGACAAGCTATTGTGCAAGAAGGTGTTAAAGCTGTTGCTGCGGGCATGAACCCAATGGATCTTAAACGTGGGATTGATGCTGCTGTTGAAGAAGTGGTGGCAAACCTCTTCAAAAAAGCAAAAAAAATTCAAACTTCAGCAGAAATTGCACAGGTGGGAACAATTTCCGCTAATGGCGCTGCTGAAATCGGTAAAATGATCGCTGATGCTATGGAAAAAGTGGGCAATGAAGGCGTCATTACCGTGGAAGAAGCTAAAACCGCTGAAACGGAATTAGAAGTCGTTGAAGGAATGCAATTTGACCGTGGGTATCTTTCCCCTTATTTTGTCACAAATGCTGAGAAAATGGTCGCTGATCTTGATGATCCTTACATTCTCATTCACGAAAAGAAATTGTCTAATTTGCAATCTCTTCTTCCTGTGCTTGAAGCTGTTGTTCAGTCTGGAAAACCACTTCTCATTATCGCTGAAGATGTGGAAGGTGAAGCTTTGGCAACGCTCGTTGTCAACAAATTGCGTGGTGGTTTGAAAATTGCTGCTGTAAAAGCTCCTGGATTTGGTGACCGTCGTAAAGCAATGTTAGAGGATATCGCTATCTTGACATCCGGACAGGTTATTTCTGAAGATGTGGGCATTAAACTTGAAAATGTCACTTTGGATATGCTTGGACGTGCAAAGAAAGTGAATATTTCTAAAGAAAACACCACCATTATTGATGGTGCTGGACAAAAGGCTGAAATTACTGCTCGCGTCAATCAAATCAAGGCTCAGATTGAAGAAACAACTTCTGACTATGACCGTGAAAAATTGCAAGAAAGACTTGCTAAACTCGCTGGTGGTGTTGCTGTTATCCGTGTGGGTGGTGCAACAGAAGTTGAAGTGAAAGAAAAGAAAGACCGTGTTGATGATGCTTTGAATGCAACACGTGCTGCTGTTGAAGAAGGTATTGTTGCTGGAGGTGGTACCGCATTGTTGCGTGCAGCAAATGCGTTGACCGTTAAGGGAAGTAATCCTGACCAAGAAGCTGGTATTAGTATCGTTCGTCGTGCTCTACAAGCACCAGCGCGCCAGATTGCAAGCAATGCTGGTGAAGAAGCCGCTATTATTGTGGGCAAAGTGCTGGAAAATAATGCTGACACTTATGGTTACAATACCGCAACTGGTGAATTCGGTGATTTGATTGCTTTGGGAATTGTTGATCCTGTGAAAGTTGTGCGCTCTGCTCTTCAGAATGCGGCTTCAATTGCGAGCCTTCTGATCACAACAGAAGCAATGGTTGCTGAAGTTCCAAAGAAAGATACACCAATGCCTCCGATGCCTGCTGGCGGAATGGGTGGAATGGGCGGAATGGATTTCTAAGCTCTTATTCCATAGAAGTAATAAAGAAACGGGTCTTCTGTGCCCGTTTTTTTATGCTTTTTCATGTTTTCCAATCGGTGAATTTGGTGATTTGATTGCTTTCAAGAATTGTTGATCCCGTGAAAGTTTTTGCGTTCTGCTCTTCAGAATGCGGCTTCAATTGCGAGCCTTCTGATCATAACAGAAGCAATGGTTGCTGAAGTTCCAAAGAAAGATACACCAATGCCTCCGATGCCTGCTGGTGGAATGGGCGGAATGGATTTCTAAGCTCTTATTCCATAGAAGTAATAAAGAAACGGGCCTTCTGTGCCCGTTTTTTTTTATGCTTTTTCATGTTTTTCAACCGGTGAATTCGGTGATTTGATTGCTTTCAAGAATTGTTGATCCCGTGAAAGTTTTTGCGCTCTGCTCTTCAGAATGCGGCTTCAATTGCGAGCCTTCTGATCACAACAGAAGCAATGGTTGCTGAAGTTCCAAAGAAAGATACACCAATGCCTCCGATGCCTGCTGGCGGAATGGGTGGAATGGATTTCTAAGCTCTTATTCCTAGACGTAATAAAGAAACGGGTCTTCTGTGCCCGTTTTTTTTTATGCTTTTTCACGTTTCATACAGTTTTTCCTTTTATGACAGTTCCTTTATCTTATAGGATTGTTCTATTCTCCTCTGGTTGATCTACCGTTATTGTGAATGAATCTCACTCTTAATCCATAGCTTTTTCTCTTGTTTTTATGAAATGTTTCTATTGTGCGGGGATCGTGGTTTCCTTTGAAAATATTGTGCTAATAAAAATACAATTCTTTGATTTATAGTCAGTTATTCCTAATACAGTTCTGTTTTTTCATTTCAGGTTTATGCATGCATCGTTAAAAAATCCTGGGTTTGTGCTTCATAAGGTGAGAGGTCACTACGGTTTTTATGAACCAACGCAATCATTAAAAGTCAGTAGTTAAGAAGAGTCAGTAGTTAAGAGTTAGTACCTATTGAGCGTTGGAAAGACAGAATTGAAAAGAGCATGATGGGGCTGGTTTGTTTTTTATGAATAAGATGCTGGTATTTCAAGCTTTTGCATAGAGGAATAAGCATCTCTCTGTTTAGTTGATCTCTGAAATGGGGAGACTGCTCCATTTGAGAAGCTTAAAGATAAAAGCTAATTTTTCGCCTTGCTCTCATCTTTTCTTCGGTAAGCTCATCACCTAAATTGGAGCCAAACCCATGTTGTTATACTCAAGTTCTGTTTGTTGCCTATATTGTGACAGAAAATTCTTGAGTGGGGAGCAATTTTTGAACTAAGGGGACCATGACAGTTAGCCGAAAAAAATCATGACAAGACAGTAGGCGTGCTTGTGTTAGAATTTTTAATGCTTCTGATGATAAAGGCACGCGAAATTCTGTTGTAGCCTCATGCCTTCTTTTCATATTTTCGAGCCAAGGATTTTCCATATATTCTCTTCAACTTGACCTTTATGCATAGAACATAAGGGAATTGGGAGGGTGGAAATTGGGAGGGTGGAAATTGGGAGGCAGGGAATTGGGAGGGTGGAAATTGGGAGGCAGGGAATTGGAAGGCAGGGAATTGGGAGGCAGGGAATTGGAAGGCAGGGAATTGGGAGGGTGGAAATTGGGAGGCAGGGCATTGAGAGGCAGGGCATTGGGAAGGTGAGAGGAGCCGGCTTGCTTTTTTATTCAACGTAAAGATGAGAGGCTTTATGTAAGGCTACCATTACATTGCTTGTTTATGCACTTCTTTAAAAGAAATGTCTTTTAATACAAATTCTTGGCAATGCTATTTATGAAGAGTATAAAATCATTTGGATATCAATAGTTTATTAAAAAAATGTATGTTGGTATGATCCTTTTCTTATGTTACCAAAGTTGCTGACTTACGCGTTGGTTAAAAATCTCTCTTCATACCCCTAAATTCATTTCATGAAAGTGTTTGTGAAGAGTGTATAAAAATTTCTCGTGAGACATGAAAAATCATCAATAAAATCTCCATGTTTTCAAAAAATAACGAATGGCTTTTTATATTTAAAAGATTTAACACGTCTCACGTTTTTTATTTATTTTAGAGCTGAATATTCGATTTTTGTGTAAAAATACTTCCCAGCACATCTACGATCCGTGAAAAATCAAGTGCTAATAAGAAAATGATGAATATAATCCATTTCGTATAGCGTGACATCATTTTTACACTTTTATACGTTGTGATGATTTCTTGTAGGACTTCTTTTTCCTTTTCTGTAAGCTCTGTTTGTTTTTCCGTTTTTTTTCTAGCCATGTTTCCACCCACACATGTGTTCCCCTTGTTTGTTATGCTTTAAAATATCTCTTGCGAGATTTGAACTGATGATATTGAGATCTTTGTTGTCT
Source organism: Bartonella sp. AA23NXGY (assembly GCF_042197165.1). Classification (NCBI taxonomy): domain Bacteria; kingdom Pseudomonadati; phylum Pseudomonadota; class Alphaproteobacteria; order Hyphomicrobiales; family Bartonellaceae; genus Bartonella; species Bartonella sp. AA23NXGY. Next base: position 26,929 of record NZ_JBHIRO010000004.1, read on the forward strand.
AAATAAATGGGCATCCAACCAACGCAAGAAAAAGGCTCATTGATTGTTTTTATCGCGCAACCAGTGAGTAAGAGCAGCGCGTACATCAGCATCACTTTTTTGATTAATTTCATTTTCCACCTCTAGCCGTGTTGTTGATGACTTTAGCGTTTTTTCTATTTGCTTTTGTTGTTCAACCTTCTTTCCAAGAGTGAAAGCTTTTGCTAAAGCGATAAAAAAAGCGGTCAGAGCCGCTCCTGTTATCATCAGATTTTTTTTCAACCACCACATCATAAGCGCTGCTCCCGAAACCGTTTTGCCACAAAGAAAATGCCAACGCAGGCGGCTAAAACCATAATGGTTGCTAATGCCCATTGGATGGGACCATTGCCTGCCAATAAGCCCCCAAGTCCAGAAAAAGAACCAATAATCGGTGTAAGCGCTTCTGCTTTGAAAAATCCCATTGGAGCTTGCGTTTCTACAGTTTGGTAGTTGGGAGAAACATAAGCCCCTTTTGCCCATAATCCCGATTCTGCTGCACGACGGTGCACTAAACCGTGAAGACGTTTTCCTCCTGCTTTAGTCCACTTTTGTAACTCAGCAGGGACGGCTTCATATTCGCCATTATTGAGTTTTTTGAGCAGGGTCGAATTACAAAAAGCCGATGTTCCTATATTATAGCAAAACGATACGAGCGCGGCGAATTGTTCATCCGTTAAAGAAACCGTCACATGTTTTTCAACGGTATTTTCAAATTGTCTTAAATCTTGAGAAAGAACTTCTTCTGCTTGTTTTTCAGTAATGATCATGCCCTTGTGAACGAACGGTTTGCCAGCCGCGCTGGTATGACCATAGCCAATTGTCCACACCCCGATGGCATCTTTATAGGCTTGTAAACGCAATCCTTCCCATTGTTTAATGAGCGCAAGCCCTGCTGATGATATTTTTCTCATTTGCTTCTCCATAAAATAAAGCCTCACGTTAACGTGAGGCTGGTTGACAGATTAAAAATGAATTTTTCACGCTTCAAAAACAGAAGAGATGTGAAACTTTTATGAAATCAAAAGGTTGGTTATGACATCTTAGGGAATGGGGGAATGGTTGGTCAAAAGGGATAATAGTTGGGTAAGTGGAATAATGGCTGGGCAAGAGGAGTAATAGTTGGGCTGGTGTTTTCCGTTAAGAGAGGTTGTAGATTTTAAGAGCTTTTCCTGGTGTTTTTGATGGAGCCTTCTTGGGGTGCGGGAAGCTGTTGGGTTGATGCACGATAAGTGTTGGTCTATTGCGGTTGTTTGGTCGTATGGCATTGATGTGGGGGTGTTTGAGATACGAAGTGGATACTCTCAGAAAAAAAAGACATATGCTTTTACTGAAGACGAAAGCATTAAATATTTTATGTATCAAACGTTTTGCTTATCCAAAGAGTCTCATTGTTACACAGAGCTTTGGGTTAACAAGAGCTGTGGAATTTTGATACAATTTTAAGAGGGGCTGGTTTTTATAGGACAATGGTGCTTTTTCTTTAAGAGGAAAGTTGTTGGCTATTTTTGTTTTATGAACGCAAAAGCTGGTTTTCTTAGAGAAATCTTAGCCGTAAAGCAGCATCTCTTCGTTCTTTGATGAATAGGAATATGGAAAAGCCTCAATTACATCGTTAAAGATTTGTATTCAGTAATCCTTTTTTGGTGAGAGGAAATAGAAACAGTTTTTCCCTCTGTTGTTTTTAAGTTTTTTTCAAATCTCTCTCTCAGGGTTTCGCCTTTTTTGTTGACTGTTTCATGTTCAGCTTCCGGATGGACTTTTAAATATTGTTCTAGACGTCTTCTTCCTTGCGCATGTTTATAAAAAGTGGTTGGAAGATAGGAATCTAACTTTTCAGCAGATAAAGATGAGTTGGGTTCACATAATACACCCTTAACATTATCTTTGTGCAATCTTGCTAATTTATCAGATTCAAGATGAAGCTTTTTGGCAAGGCTTAAGCTGAACATCCCACATTCAGAAGAGCTTCGCTGAATATCCATTTCTGCCGTGGTAAAAGAATAAGGAGGCAGTTGAAGACATTGAAGGGTTTGATTTATTTTTATCCCTAGTTTGCAAGCTGTGATATTCTGAAATGTTGTAGGTTCAAGCATAATCAAAGAGATTTTGTCATCAACTTTTTGATAATCAAGGACGGCAAAGTGGATTTTGCTTCCCGAATTTACTATAAATCGGGCAGATTTTGCGTCGCTCTCAACGACTTCTTTTAGGGCGTGCGAAAACTCTTCTGCTGTAAGAGCCAATTTGAGATTCATTTCTGGATATTTGCTGTTTGCTTTTTCTACGAGAGCCGGCATCAATCTAATATCTGTGTTTTCATAATAAGCGTTAATCCAACGGCCGGTGACAAGATCATCTTCTAAGCCTGTAATAATATCTTTTAATTCGTCAGAACTCGGTGCAACATGTTCTTCTTCTGTTTGGATGGAACTTTGCATCAAACGTGCAATAAGGTCTTCTAAAGATTCATTTGCACCTGCTCCTTCTGGTGTTTGTGAGGAATGAGGGAGGGAAGAATCTTGTGGCTTCATAAGCTTAGCCTCTATATTGATGATCGATAAATGATATTATTTCTTCAATTCTGGCTAAACAATGTTTGCAGGAAAGATTTTTATCTAAAAAAAACAAAGAGATGAAATCATCTTTATTTTAAAAAATTTTTGTTACGAAAGACAAAATCCCCCGCTTTTCAGAGTCAAAGGTAAGGTATCTTTTTGTCTTTTAAGAGGTCACGTTGCTTACTGTTTGCATCTTTACCTCAAAAGAAGATTTGCTAACAGCAATTTATGCCTTACCGTAAAGCCGCAGAGCTTCATTCTTTGTGGATGTGGAATATGGCTATGGCCAAAACGCTTATTACATCATTAGAGATTTGTATTCTGTGGCTCTTTTTCTGTGTTGTGAAACGGAAACAGTTTTTCCCTCTGTTGCTACCAAGCTTCTCTCAAACCTCTCGTTTAGGGTTTCGCCTTTTTTGTTTACTTTCTCCTGTGCTGCTTCTGGATTGGCTTTTAGATATTCCCCAAGACGTCTTCTTCCTTGCACGTGTTTGTAAAAAGAGGTTGGAAGATATGTATCTAACTTTTCAGGAGATAGAGGTGTATCTGGTTCACATAATACACCCTTAACATTATCCTTATGCAGTCTTTCTAATTTTTGAGATTCGGTATGAAGCTTTTTAGCGAGCGCTAAGCTGAACATTCCACATTCAGAAGAGCTTCGCTGAATATCCATTTCTACCATGGCAAAAGAACAATTGGGCAACTCATGCGCTTTAAGAGCCAATTGTGTTCTTAATGCCAGCACTGCTGGTTTCATATTGTTGAGTGTTGTAGGTTCAAAAAATATCACGGAGGTTTTGTCATCGATGGTTTGATGATCAATCACTGAAAAATGGATTCCCCTGTCCTTTGTGTGAATGATAAATCTAGAAGATTGAACGCCGTTTTCGATGGCTTCTTTGAGTGCAAGGGCAAAGTCGTGAGATGACGCTGCCAATTGAAGACGCATGTCGGGATATTTACGATTTGCCTGATCGACCAAGGCTGGCATTAGTTTAAGGTCTGTACTTGCATAATCAGCTGTAAACCAACGACCCATTAAGATGTCATCTTCTAAACGGGCAACAATATCTTTTAATTCCGCACGATTGAATGGGATATTTCTTCCTTTTTCGCTACTGGGTTGTTCTAAATGTGCAGTAAGAGTGTCTAACGATGCATTTGCACTTGCTCCTTCTGGTGTTTGTGAGGAATGAGGGAGGGAAGAATCTTGTGGCTTCATACTATTAGCCTCCATATTGATAATCGATAGGTGATATTATCTTCTTCAATTCTGGCTAAACAATGTTTGCAGGAAAGATTTTTATCTAAAAAAAACAAAGAGATGAAATCATCTTTATTTTAAAAAATTTTTGTTACGAAAGACAAAATCCCCCGCTTTTCAGAGTCAAAGGTAAGGTATCTTTTTGTCTTTTAAGAGGTCACGTTGCTTACTGTTTGCATCTTTACCTCAAAAGAAGATTTGCTAACAGCAATTTATGCCTTACCGTAAAGCCGCAGAGCTTCATTCTTTGTGGATGTGGAATATGGCTATGGCCAAAACGCTTATTACATCATTAGAGATTTGTATTCTGTGGCTCTTTTTCTGTGTTGTGAAACGGAAACAGTTTTTCCCTCTGTTGCTACCAAGCTTCTCTCAAACCTCTCGTTTAGGGTTTCGCCTTTTTTGTTTACTTTCTCCTGTGCTGCTTCTGGATTGGCTTTTAGATATTCCCCAAGACGTCTTCTTCCTTGCACGTGTTTGTATAAACGAGCTGGAAGATATGGATCTAATTTTTCAGCAGGTAAAGGCGTGTCTGGTTCACATAACACACCCTTAATATTATCTTTGTGTAGTCTTTCTAATTTTTGAGCTTCGAGATAAAGCTTTTTGGCAAGGCTTAAGCTGAACATCCCACATTCAGAGGAGCTTCGTTGAATATCCATTTCTACCATGGCAAAATGAATATTCGGAAATTGGTGATGTTCAATGGATTGTCGCGTTCTTAATGCAAGTAATGCGGGAAGCGTGTCACGCAGTAAGGTCGGTTCAAAAAAGATCAAAGATGTTTTATTATCAATGGTTTGATGATCGACAACCGCAAAATGAATTCCCCTATCTTGTGCGTTAACGATCAGCCTAGAAGATTTTATGCCCTTTTCGAGCGTTTCTTTGAGTGCAAGGGCAAAGCCGTCAGGGGGGCTTGTAAGTTTGAGATTCATCTCTGGATATTTACGATTTGCTTGATCGACCAAGGCTGGCATCATGTACAGATCTAAAATATCATAATAATTTTTGATCCAACTGCCATCGGCATTATGCTTTTCTAAACCGGCAATAATATCTTTTAATTCTGCACGATTAAAAGGGGTGTTTTTTATTTTTTCAATGTTAAGCCGTTCTAAATGTGCAGTAAGAGTGTCTAATGATGCATTTGCATGCGCCCCTTCAGGTGCACTTGCACCTTCTGGGGTTTGTGAGGAATGTGGTGGGGGAGAATCTTGTGGCTTCATAATCTTAGCCTCTATGTTGATGATCGATAAGTGATATTATCTTCTTCAATTCTGGCTAAACAATGTTTTGAAAAACAAGCCTTTGCATCTTGAAAGGTGAGGCGATGAGAGCATAATAATGCCGTTTTCATATTTTTATGCGTGTAGTGCTCATCATTGCTGTGATGTATGATATTGGTATTTTATGGGGGGATTATTAGGGCGTTCTATTGGGAGCCCTTATTGAATACCACTTGTTTTGAAAATCTCAAAATTATGGGGCTGTTGGTGATGCAAATTGTGTAATGCAAAAGAAAACAGTCAGAAAAGGACGAAAGATACCTTCAAACCGTAAAGTTTTAAACATTGTCGCGAAACACACTGTTTTATAACAGTCTATAATAATGCGAAAATTTTACGGTGAAATCTGGACGCAGAAAACCCCTTACCGCGTCTACCATTAAATACGATTTTTCATATTCTGTCAACCGCAAAACGATTATTTTTCCTCCTTTATCGCGGGAAAAATCTACAGAAAAAAGCTCATTCATTAGCTATGCAGCAAAATATCTTGTTTTAATGGAAAAGTTTTTGATGTGGCAAAAAACATTTTCTCCTTTGAGAAAGGCGTGGACAAGATGAAGGGAGAATTGTGGTTTTGAAATCCGTGGTATTTTATTGATGGAATTAGGAAGGCGGTGGTTGGAAGGTGTTGCGGGGCAAAGCTTTAGGTGTTGGCGATTTGTGGGGGTGATTGGGGCTGTGCTGGCTGTCGTATTAGTGGTGGTGTGATAGGTGTGGAGGGTTATCGGTGCAGTTGTTGATGAGGGAGGAGATTGTTGGTAGGGGCTTTTTCTTTCGTTTAAGGGATGATGCTTTTAATTGTGTCAAAAATCAACGGGTTATTTTAATGATAAGCTATTGATTTATAGTGGATATTTTATCATTATTTATCTTGAATGAGAAAACCAGATTATGCTGAAATAAAAGCCATAGTTTTTGTCCGTCATAAGATCAGAAGAGCCATATAGAATTGTACAAGAAAAGACGTAAAATGACGATAATGAATTGTCTGAAGAGCTAAGGATGTTGCGATATTGGGTGAATTGTATGATGAGGGTGGTTTGTTACAATGGGGGTAGAGGGAAGAATGTTGCTGTTTTTTAAAGAGGGGGCAATATTTATCCTGTCCATGCCGTGAAATATTGTCCTTTGAGGCATGGATTAAGTGAGGCACTGGTAGGTATAAGGTTAAGTCTCTTTGACAGTTGAAGTATTTTTTTAAAGGGTGTGGTGGATATTTTTAAGCTTGTTTGTTGTGCGCTTTAAGCTTGTCAATCCCATGAAATTCTATGAAAGGGCATGCTCAGAGGTTCTCAAGTGTCATTTGCCAAAGGGGGACTTTATAAAGGCGCTGGTTATAAAGAGGCATGTTATAAAAGAAGGGGGAGAATCTTTATCCTGTGAGGGGGAGGAAATGATGGGTGTTTTAGCCAAGGCTCTTTTGGGTAGAACTGTCAAAATGTTTATAAAGGGCATCAAGAATAATACGCAACGAACCAACAAGATTAGGCAGCGGTTGATCTTCTATAACAAGATAGTGTAATGCCGCATGGAAGTTGTGTTGACGATGTAGATATTGTGCTTCTTTAATCGCTTCTTGCATAGCTTCATAGTGTTCCGTTGCTCTTTGGACCCATTGCTTTTTTGCTTTCTCATCTGATGCGCTGTGCGTAAAACCATCATAATAACCGTTTGGTAAACCTTTTGCACATAAATAGTCGTTTCTAATTTGCAAGTATTGTTGCGCCGTGTCATATTGCTCTTTACTGATGCCTGATGAAGCCTCTTTATAGCCAAGCAAACAAAGACGCCCAATATAGGTTCCGACAAGCGGATTTTTCGCTTCTTCGAAGCTTAAACCAAAGTGTTTTGCACGCATTTCAATCGCAGATTGAAGCGCAGATTCGCTGGAATTTTGGGCACGTGAAATACAGCTATTGGGCTCTCGCTTTCCTGTTATTTTCGATCTACCGCGTTTTTTACGTATTTTCATGAACTTAACCATTTGAATGAAAAAGAAACTGTCTGTTGATGGGGGACAGTGATGTAAAAAGCACTTGGCGCAAATATTGGGGGGAGCAAATACTTAAGAGGGGGAAAATACTTAAAAAGAGGAAAATACTTAAAAGGAGGAAAATACTGGGGGGGAGTGAGCAAATACTGGGAAATATCAGCCGTTGCAGATCAAAAAACAAACGATACTAAAGGCGTTTTAAATGCAAAGAAAAGCAACGGTGTGGGGCGAAAAAATCATCTTTAAGGTGGTTTCTTACCTTTTTTATCTTATCCCTATCAGTCTTATCTTCCGCCCCTGTCATGCTTATTTTTTTATTGCTAGCGGATTATTTGCTTTTTAAATATTTCTTAACTGTTCTTGAGAGATTGAAGGAAAATTTTTGTCAAATGTGAATGAAAAAATAACAATGGATTTCAAGGGCATGTCATCGTCTTTCTAATGGGAAGTTTTTTTTAATGGGATTATTTGTCTCTTTTTTCACGAGCGCTTTGTGGAAATTTTTCAATTCCACTTTTGAAAGGTCATTGTTTTCTTAAGTTGGAAGCTTTTTATTTGGGTTCTCTTATTTTTTTGTTGTTGGGCGCTTTCCCAAGATATTTGATATACATCACGCTGTTAAGCATACTTTTATCCTTTATAGGAGATATATTGTCTTCTGTTGAGTGGCAGAGAGCGGCAAAAAGCAAACCTCCGCATTCTATTATAATAGCATAAGATGCCCTATATTTTCAAATAAAATATCGTTTATCGGCTTAAAATAAACTGTGAATGATCTCGCTATTTTGTTTGGTGTATCCTTTGTAAGTATCCTTTATAGAGTATAAGTTTTCCGTTTTAATGGATCTCATCATAAGACGAGGGGATGTCGTTTAAAGGACGGAATGCATTATCGAAAGAGGCTGTTTTTATAAGAAGAAAATGCCTTTATAAAAATGCCTTTATAAGAAGATGCTTTTATAAGAAATGCCTTGATGAATGTAGGGGCTATACAAATGTGGGGGCTGTGAGATATTTCATCTTTAATGAAGAATTTTTAAAATGAAGCCTTTTTGATTAAGAAGCTTTCAAATGAGGATTAAGGTTGTTTGTCGCACGTTTTTCATACTGGATAATCGATTGCTTGTTTGACTTTGTTTTGTGTTGCTTTTTAAAGAGCCATGTCTTAGGGCTCTCTTTTGCCCATTTTTCAAGGGTGCTCATGAAGGGTATAACGATAAAGTCCCCAATGAAATCCATATAAAGTTTGAATAATATAAAATCTATTGCACACTTCCATTTTTACGCTTGTGAAGAAGAAAGTCTATAGCATCACACATTTTGCCAGTTCTCATTGTTGGACAGCCCTTGGCATTTGAGGCGCTTCCTTAGAGGCATTTATCATCCTTTCTTAATGTTTTACTCTATATGGCTCTTTCTGCTTGTAACGCACAAGAGACATGGTTTGGGTTGATTTAATATGGAATAGGTTTGGAATAAGACAATCCTACGGTATTTAGGGTTCTCATTTAATATGAAAAACAATAAATTGTTATAAATCAGTGTATTGTTTGTAAACTTTACACATCAGATATTTCTTAGATTGAATATTTTTGCTTGTTGAGTTTTGTGAAACATTGTCTTTTGAAGTGTGGGTAATAGATAAGAGGATACAATGGCATTTGTGCTTGTAAGGTTTAGGGATTGTATGTTGTCACGTATGAGAAATTTTAAAAATAGACTTAAAGGGGCTTATAGCGCGTGTTTCATGGTGAAAAGAGTGCTAGATAAACCGGTTTTGCTGGTTGCATGTTCTCAAAGAGTGAGTGGGCATGTTAGAAGTGAGAAAATATCCGTATGATCGAAGATAAATCACAACACCAATCTGCCCATAAGGGAAATACGGCTTTTGCGTCACAGCCCGTGTTAAATCAGTGTGCGGTTTTCAAAAAATGGACGGCTCTCTCAAGAAAAGATTACGTCATCATTTTGTGTTTGGCTATCCTCTTGTTGGTGCTTTTTGCCGCGACTGTCTATATGAATCCTTTGGAGTTTTTTCACTTTATATCCAAAGAACAGTTTCAAGCACTGGGACAAATGGAACAAGGAGATCTTCGAAAAATGATTAAGGAGATCTTGAAACAGCCTTTTGAAAATAATCCTGCAATCGTGTTTTTGCGTGACGCGGGATGGAATAGTGTTTGGGCTTTTTTATGTCTCTTGCCGCAAATGATTTTTGGTGTTCTTGTGGTGTTCTTTCCACTCTTTTTTGTCTTTAACGCTATCTCTAAACGGGAGGTGAAGGAAATGATGAAGCTGTGGGATACATTGCCAGAGCTGCAACAGCTAGACAACCAATTTCTCAACAGAACACAATAGGAAAATAAGTGGCTGCTTCTTTTATAAGTACTTTTGTAATTTTGACTACAGTATGGTGGAGTACTGTCATGTTTCTCGGGGAGATCATGATACTTTTTTCTACTCTGATGACAATCTTGGTACTTTATTATTCTTTGATAAAACGGACAATATTGTTGTGTGGGATGCGGCGGAAATTAAAAAAGGGTGCATTACAGAATTTGGGGCATAATCAGAAAGTCAGCATAGGACAAAATACAGTTTGTGCAATAAAGTTCAGCCCCCTTTCTTTTCAAGAATCTTTGGAACTTTCAAGAAAAGATTATTGTATCATCTTTTTTCTAGCTTTCATTGTGATTGTGGTTTTCGCAGTTTTGCTCGCTTTTTTTGCTTTTTTTCCAAAATCTGTGATTTTTTTACACAATTATATGCCTCTATTGTTTAAGGTTGGCGTTTTTGGCATGCAGCTGCTGTTTTGGTTTTGTGCGTGTATTGTTGTCGCTTTACCTGTCATTTTAATCTTCCATAGTCTCCTTCATTATGGCGTGAAAAAAACAATAAAGAAATTAGAAATGGTTGCTTGAGAAGAGAATAAAAATGATGATTTCACATCAATGCGATAGGGGAAACACGTGACTATTGTTATAAAATTTTTGGCTTTTTTAGGGTTCACCATCATTGCCATTGTAATGTTTATGGTTATGATCCGGCTTCCTTACCGGTTGATCAAGCATATGAGGTTATCTTTTAAACTCTCTCAAGACTTGAAAAAGAGTACAACGCAAAAAAAGCAAGCCATACAACAATTGCGCAATGATCTGGGAGAAATGAAAAGACACAATCTCGCCCATAAGACCCTTGATGCGACAATGCGCTTTCTTAACTTCAAAGAATTTCTGCCTCTTTCTTCAAAAGAATGTAAAATAATCTTTTTTATCTTTATCCTCTTTACTGTTTTGCAATCTGCTTTCTTTGTCGCAAATTTGGTATGGTGGAAGAGCGATATGGTCGGCGTTATCATGCAGCTGTTGAGCATTCTATGGTTTGGGCTTCTTCTCTTTTTTCCGATCATTGGGATCATGTGTATAAAATTAACGAGAAAATTGAACAAAAAACTTCAACAATTGAAAGAAGCAATACAACAACGCGATCAGGCAATTCGTATGAAGAATGGGCGTGGAGGATAAAATGACCAGTAGTCTTATAACATTAATGGCCTTTTCTTTCCTGTTCTTTATGGTCTTAAATGTTTTATTGTGGGTGCCAATCGTTGTCATTTATTACCTGTTTATCAAGCGTGCGCGGTTGTATTGCCGCGTGAAAAAGGAACTGAAATGCGTGCTGAATGAACGCGATATCGCCTTAAAACAGATCTCTCAAAAATAAAAAACAGCTTTCTCTTGTTTGGCAAGACTATAAAAAAATATGCTATCTTTCTACGGTCATAGTGACAGCTCCAACGGTTATAACTGTTGTCGTTAAGATATGGAGAGGGCAGGACTTTGTTTCTTTTGTCGTATTCGAGCCATTGGCATGGATGTTTGCCTGTACTTTTTTATTCTTACCGATTGTTTTTATTATGCGCGTTATCGTGACACGTCAGTTGAACAAAATGATACGGCAATTAGAAGAAGAGGTTGAGCAGAAAGGAGCTCCCGTCATATTATACGATGTGAGTGAAGGAAAAGTGAGTGAGGGAAAAGTGAGCGAGGGGAAAATGAGCGAGGGGAAAATGAGCGAGGGGAAAATGAGCGAGGGGAAAATGAGCGAGGGGAAAATGAGCGAGGGGAAAAAGTGAAGAGAGGCTTTCGTTGAGCCTTGCTTTTGACTTGTTCATTAAGGAGCATGGGGTGCACTTCTCGTTTTATGCCTTTTTATATTTGTGTCGTGTTTTTTTAAAGAATTGAGGCTCTTACTTGAGTAAGATCCTTGCTTGAGTGCTGAGGGGAAAGTGAAGAGAGGCCGCTCTTGGACTTTACTTGCTGTTTCTGTTCTCTTAAAGAGAGAAAATCTTGTAACTTATTTTCTTTTTATCAAGCATAAAAATGTGTTTTACCAAGCGATATTGAGAGCGAAAAATCTATACTTAAAGCAAAAGATATTCTGGTGTTTGGGGAAAAAAAGCCCATTTTCTTGCAGTTGGAGAGGCAAGACGCATAGAGAAGGTGAGCCAAAAGCACACGTTTTGCTCCATAGAAAGTGTAACAGTGCTTTTAAAGAGCTTGGGGTGGAGGGGGAAAATTGAAAGAAAAGAGGGACATCTATTTATTTACGAGACCGTGAAGGACAGTTTCTCATCTCTGGATGAAAAAGGTTTTGTGCAATTTGGTTATGGAATTGTGAGAGACGCTGGTATTCATGCGGCGGCTTGCCAAATGATTAATCCTTATCATTTTGGGGCTTTATCATTTTGGGGGGGCCAGATTGACAACGAGGCATTGAGGCAAAGGGGTGGATTTTAAGGCAAAGGGATTGGAAATTTTTTGAGGAAGAGGTAAGCGTAAGGCATTTATGCTGTGTACTTGAGGAAGTTTTTGATGAGGGCAATGAATGAGGTTGATCTGGGACTGAGGTTGATCTTGGCCGCGTGCTTGGCTTTCAAGATGGGGGCACCACCTTGGGAAAAGGAGGGGGGTGGCTTGTAAGCGCCTCACGTATAGTGCTTCATGTATAAGCGCGTATAGGGCAAATAAACAAAATACGTAGAGGGGATTTATAGTACTTGCATTACTCTGAGAAGGGTGCTAAGCGAATTTACCGCGCTGGTGGCGTGCTATCAAATATTGAAGAGTGGGAATTTTAGAAGTGGGGGAGTATCCGTATGATCGAAGATAAATCACAACACCAATCTGCCCATAAGGGAGATAAGGCTTTTGTATCGCAGCCAGTGTTGGATCAATCGGCAACTTTCAAAAAATGGATGATGCTTTCAACAGGCGATTATATCATCATTTGTTGTTTGGCTATCCTCTTGTTGGTGCTTTTTTCCGCGTCTGCCTATATGAGCCCTTTGGAATTTTTTCACGTTATATCCAAGGAACAGTTCCAAGCACTGGGAAAAATGAAACAAGAAAGTTTTCAGGAAAGTCTTAAACACCCATTCCAAAATCCTATAATTCAGCATGTTCTTGATGCGGGGTGGAATAGTGTTTGGGCTTTTTTATGTCTCTTGCCGCAAATAATTTTTGGCGTTCTTTTTGGGTTGTTTCCGCTCTTTTTTGTCTTTAACGCCGTATTTAAACGGGATGTGAAGGAAATGATGCTACAATGGGAAAACTTACCAGAGCAGAAACAGCTAGACAACCAATCTCTTAACAGAAGACAATAGGGGGAAAAGTGAGCGCTTCTTTAATCATTGGAATGTTGATTGCCGTAGGGACGGTAATTTTTATTTGTTCTGCAATTTTTATGGTATTCCTTTCTACCGTGGTGACAATCGTTGCACTTTATTATTCTTTGATAAAACGGACAATCTTGTTATTGGTGACGCAGCGAAAATTAAAAAAGGGTGCAGCGCAGAATTTGAGGCATAATCAGGCAGAGGGTAGGGGACAGAATACAGTTCTTGCAACACAGTTGCGTGCCTTTTCTTTTCAAGAATCTTTGCTTCTCTCAAAAAAAGATTATTTTATGATCTTTTCTATCGCCTTCGTTATGGTTGCACTTAGCACAGGTGTTGTCGTTTTTTCAGCTTTTCTTCCAAAATCTGCGGTTTTTTTGCACAATTACGTGCCTATGATAGTGCTTCACATTATTGATTTTGTCATGCGACTGCTGTTTTGGGTCTGGACATGTATTGTTGTTTCTTTACCTGTCATTTTAATTCTCCATAGTCTCCTTCAGTATGGCGTGCAAGAAACAGTAAAGGAATTAGAAACATTTGCTTGAGCAGAGGATAAAAATGATGATTTCACATCAATGCGATAGGGAAAAAAAGGGAGCATTATGATGCAGCATTTGGTTTTTTTAGGGTTCATTATCATTGCCATTTTAATGGTTATGGTTATGGTCAGGTTTCCTTACCTGTTGATCAAATATATCAGGTTATCTTTTAAACTCGCTCAAGGCTTGAAAAAGAGTACGACGCAACAAAAGCAAGCCATACAACAATTGCGCAATGATCGGGGAGAAATGAAAAGACACAATCTCGCCCATAAGACCCTTGATGCGAAAATGCGCTTTCTTAACTTCAAAGAATCTCTGCCTTTTTATTCAAAAGAATGTAAAATAATCTTTTTTATCCTTATTCTCTTTTCTGTTTTGCAATCTGCTTTCTCTATCGCAAATTTTGTATGGTGGAAAAATGATAATGTTGCCTTTATCATGCAGCTGTTGAGCCTTATATGGTTAGGGGTTCTTCTCTTTTTTCCGATCATTGGGATCATGTGTATAAAATTAACGAGAAAATTGAACAAAATACTTCAACAATTGGAAGAAGCGATACAACAACGCGATCAGGCAATGCGTATGCAGAATGTGGAAGGGGGACAAAATGACGAGTAGTCTTATAACATTAATAGCCATTTCTTTCCTGTTCTTTACGCTCTTAGGTGTTTTAATGTGGGCGCCAATCGTTGTCATTTATTACCTGTTTATCAAGCGTGCGCGGCTTTATTGTCGCGTGAAAAAGGAACTGAAATGCGTGCTGAATGAACGCGATATTGCCTTAAAACAGAACTCCCCAAAATAAAAAGCAGCAGAATGTTTGATAAAAAGCAGCTTTCTCTTGTTTGGCAAGACTATAAAAAAATATTCTATCTTTCTACGGTCATGGCGACTGCTCCAATAGTTATAACTGTTGTCGTTAAGATATGGAGAGGGCAGGACTTTGTTTCTCTTGTCGTATTCGAGCCACTAGCATGGATGCTTGCCTGTACTTTTTTATTCTTACCGATTGTTTTTATTATGCGTTTTATCGTGACCCGTCAGTTGAACAAAATGATACGGCAATTAGAAGAAGAGGTTGAGCAGAAAGGAGCTCCCGTCATATTATACGATGTGAGCGAGGGGAAAGTGAGCGAGGGAAAAGTGAGCGAAGGGAAAATGAGCGAGGGAAAGTGAGCGAGGGGAAAGTGAGCGAGGGGAAAATGAGCGAGGGAAAGTGAGCGAGGGGAAAGTGAGCGAAGGGAAAGTGAGCGAGGGGAAAATGAGCGAGGGGAAAGTGAGAGAGGGGAAAATGAGCGAGGGGAAAGTGAGAGAGGGAAAGTGAGCGAGAGGAAAGTGAGCAAGGGGA
>NZ_JBHIRO010000004.1:41729-71635 GCF_042197165.1 Bartonella sp. AA23NXGY
AAGTGAGCGAGGGAAAGTGAGCGAGGGAAAGTGAGCGAGGGAAAGTGAGCGAGGGAAAGTGAGCGAGGGAAAGTGAGCGAGGGAAAGTGAGTGAGGGAAAGTGAGCGAGGGAAAGTGAGCGAGAGAAAAATGAGCGAAGAGAGGCTTTTGTTGAGCCTTGCTTTTGACTTGTTCATTAAGGTGCATGGGTGTACTTCTCGTTTTATGCTTTTTTATATTTGTGTCGTGTTTTTTAAAGAATTGAGGCTCTTGCTTGAGAGGTGCTCTTGCTTGAGTGGTACTTTTGTTTGAATGGGATTCTTGTGAGCTTTTAAGGGGAAAGTGAAGAGGGGCTGCTCTTGGACTTTACTTGCTGTTGGTGTTTTCTTAAAGAGTGAAAATCTTGTAACTTATTTTCTTTTTATCAAGCATAAAAATGTGTCTTACCAAGCGATATGGAGAGCGAAAAATCTATACTTAAAGCAAAAGATATTCTGGTGTTTGGGGAAAAAAAGCCCATTTTCTTGCAGGTGGAGAGGCAAGACGCATAGAGAAGGTGAGCCAAAAGCACACGTTTTGCTCCATAGAAAGTGTAACAGTGCTTTTAAAGAGCTTGGGGTGGAGGGGGAAAATTGAAAGAAAAGAGGGACATCTATTTATTTACGAGACCGTTATTTATTTACGAGACCGTGAAGGACAGTTTCTCTCTCTGGATGAAAAAGGTTTTGTGCAATTTGGTTATGGAATTGTGAGAGGCGCTGGTATTCATGCGGCGGCTTGCCAAATGATTAATCCTTATCATTTTAGGGCTTTATCATTTTGGGGGCCAGATTGACAACGAGGCATTGAGGCAAAGGGGTGGATTTTAAGGCAAAGGGATTGAAATTTCTTGAGGAAGAGGTAAGCGTAAGGCATTTATGCTGTGTACTTGAGGAAGTTTTTGATGAGGGCAATGAATGAGGTTGATCTGGGACTGAGGTTGATCTTGTCTGCGTGCTTGGGCTTTCAATATGGGGGCACCACCTTGGGGAAAGGAAATTGTTCTATCTCTCAAGTGGCTTCTTCTTTACTTGCACACCCTTGTGGTTTTGACATTGCTTGGTGATGTTAACATTTGGCAGCTTTCTCATAAAAGCTTTATGGAAGATGAAAGTTTGGGTTTTGAAAAAAATATCGAAAAAATCAATTTGGGCCGGTTTTGTTGATGATTTAAATCGTCATAAAGACAAAGCAACCTCGTTACGATTTTCTTGCACTCGTTTGCTTCTTCTTTGGAAAGCAGCTTATCTTCCTGAAAATAAAAAGAGCACTTAGAATTTTAGAGTCAGAGACCCAAATTTGTGCAATAGAAGAAGATATTTTTATGAAAATTTGATCGAGGAGAAAAGAGAAGCCTTAAGATAATAGGGGGTACACTGTGAGTGATGAAAACATGATGTTTGAAGTTGATGAAAAAAAAGCACCCCTGATATTGTCTTTATAAAAAATGAGGGATACAAGCGCTTGATATTGATGAACCCTCATTCATTGTGAGGACGAAAGCTTCGGTTCATGAAAATGGCTTAAAAATTGAGACAAATGAGGGGTAAAAAATGAGGGGCAATGGAAAAAATGCACCATTGGATGAAGAATTACGGTCTTTTTCGCTGGAAGAAGCGTTTCTGACACGCAAAAATTATAAAGTCATCTTTTGCATTGCTTTCATTGTGTCAGCTTTTATAATGGCATTCTTTATGTTTTTTAAGTGGGATTTGACAGGGTGGTGGAATTATATCCTGTTCATTTTAACATTAATATTGGTTTTTATATCAGCGCTTCTTTTTGTACTCATTCCTGTTGCCTTTGTGGTCGGTATCATCTTTACGCGTTTGTTGAAAAAAAAGATCGATAAGTTGGATCAAGAAATCTGGCAGAGAAGAAAAACGGCTTACCAACAAAACAGCGTGTGAAGGGAGGGCAGAAAATGAATACTGGTCTTTATATATTCTCATGCGTTGTAGGAGAGACCTTCTCTTCGTGCGATGTTTGAAGGTGATGAAAAAATGCACCCTTGATATTGTCTTTATAAAAGATGAGGGATACAAGCGTTTGATATTGATGAACCCTCATTCATTGTGAGGACGAAAGCTTCGGTTCATGAAAATGGCTTAGAAATTGAAACAAATGAGGGATAAAAAATGAGGGGCAATGAAAAAAATGTATCATTGGATGAAGAGTTACGGTCTTTTTCGCTGGAAGAAGCGTTTTTGACAAGCAAAAATTATAAAGTCATCTTTTGCATTGCTTTCATTGTGGCAGCTTTAAGAACGGCTCTTCTCTTCTTACTCGTGTGGCTTGAGTGGAAGTTGGCGGGGTGGGAAGGGAATGTCATAACAGTTCTCTTTTGCATCGTGCAGGTTATATTAGATTTAATTTTTGTACTCATTCCTGTTGCCTTTGTGGTTCGTATCATCTTTACGCGTTTGTTGAAAAAAAAGATCGATATGTTGGATCAAGAAATCTGGCAGCGAAGAAAAACCGCTTCTCAACAAAACAGCGCGTGAAGGGCGGGCAGAAAATGAATACTGGTCTTTATATATTCTCATGCGTTGTAGGAGAGACCTTCTATTCGTGCGATGTTTGAAGGTGATGGAAAAAAATGCACCCTTGATATTGTCTTTATAAAAGATGAGGGATACAAGCGCTTGATATTGATGAACCCTCATTCATTGTGAGGACGAAAGCTTCGGTTCATGAAAATGGCTTGAAAATTGAAACAAATGAGGGATAAAAAATGAGGGGCAATGGAAAAAATTCACCATTGGATAAAGAACCACGGACTTTTGCGCTTGAAGAAGCGTTTCTGACACGCAAAAATTATAAAGTCATCTTTTGTATTGCTTTCATTGTGGCAGCTTTAAGAATGGCTCTTCGCTTCGTACCCATGTTGCTTGGGTGGAAGTTGGCGGAGTGGGAAGGGGATGTCGTGGCAGCTCTCTCGTTAATTATGGAGCTTATATCATGGTTTATTTTTTTGTTCATCCCTGTTGCCTTTGTGGTTCGTATCATTTTCACGGTTCTGTTGAAAGAAAAGATCGATATGTTGGAGCAAGCAATCTGGCAGCGGAGAAAAACCGCTTCTCAACAAAACAGCGCATGAAGGGGCGGGGAAAATGATAGATATTAAAATAATGGATATTGTTGTTGTACTCTCGTGGGGTGTGGGCTTGACGCTTTTCACGCTGCTTTCTGCCGTGGTCATGATGTTTATTTGGGCATTGTATTACTCTACTTTCAAGCGGGTGAGGCTGTATTGCCAAGTGACAAAAGAATTAAGCCGCGTGCTTGAACAACCTGTCGTTTTTGAGCCGTCTAGTGGGGAAATGCCGATGATTAAGCCGTTATCTGAGGAAAAAGAGTTTTCTCTTTCTGATGAAGAAATCTTAACGATGGAAAGTGCAACGGCGCTTTTAAAGAGTTTGGGGTGGAAGGTGGAAATTGAAGGAAAAGGAGATCATTTGGCCACCTATTATTTACCAGATCGTGAAGTGCAGTTTCTTTATAATGCTGAGAAGGGGTATCCGCGATTTGATTGTGCAATTGCAGTGGTTTCTGGTATCCATGCGGCGGCTTGCCAAACGATAGACCCTTATAATTCTGGAGGCTTGGTTGCTCTTGAATTGAGTTTTGATGTGAAGGGGTTGGAAATTTTTGAAGAAAAGGTAAGCGTTGGATGTTTACGTCGTGCACTCGAGAAAGCTTTAGATGAGGCAATGACTGAGGTTGATCTTGGCAAGATGCTTCACTCTCAATATAGAATCCTGCCTTGGGAAAACAAAACTGTGGTCCCTCGGTTGGCTTCTTATTCCCTGCGTTATCTTGCGGCTCTGGCTTTGATGGGTGATGTTGAAACTTTACACTCTTATCAGAAAAGCTTTATGGAAGGTGAGAAGCTGGGCTTTGAAACAAGCATCGAAGAGGAGCATCTGGAACGCGCAATGGTGATTGCTCAGGCGGTAGAAAAGACAAAGCAACCCAGTTACGATTTGCTTCAACAGGCGGCAAAGGATTTTTCCATGGAGGTAGAGAGCTATGAATGTTTTAGAGCTACAGATCCCAATTTGTGCAATAGAAGAAGAGATTCTTATGAAAATTTGATCGAGGAAAAAAGAGAAGAATTAAGGCAACAGGGATATTTTGTTTACGAAAAGGACGCGATTTGTGAAGTTGATGGAAAAAACTATCGTCCTCATATTCTTTACATAAAGGATGGGGAGTTAGAATATATGGATGTAGAAATTAGGATTGATGAAAAAATTTATTGAGAAAAATAAAGAGTTTAGATAATTTAAAAAGAGCTTAAACCTAAAAATAATGCGTAAAAAGCGCGAAGCGTAAAAGCAGAGGGGAACAATGCAGGAGAAAAAAGCAACATTTGAAGAGTCTTTCTTTTCATTTAGAAAATTTATGGTGTCTTCAGTGGAAAGGCGTAAAGGGGTGGGACGGTGTAAAATAATAGGGCACCGCTTTTTTATCATGTTTTGTACATGCCTTATCATGATGGCTTTAGAAGTTCCTGCGGGTGCAAAGTCTCTGGTACAGCCGTTGCAATGGACAAGATGGGAAGGAATTGGTTCTCTTATTTTTCTCTTACCAGTGTTGATATGGTTTTGTCTTCTCACACCCCTTCCTATTTTGTGGGGGATTTGTCGTTTTAAAGAACGTAAATTGGAAAAAATAAAGAAAAAACTAAAAGAAAAAATAAAGCAGCAAGAGATTAATCAATGAGGTTATACGCATGAGGGGTGAGATCGCGTTTTTTATTTTGTTTCTGCCGGTTGGATATTTTCTTCTAAATGCAGTTACAGTTTTTGCCATTTTTGTGAATATGATTATTGTGGCGCCTTATTATTCTTTAATAAAGCGTTTGAGGCTCTATTACAGAGTGAAAAAACAAAGACGTTTGATGAAAGAACATCCACAGCGTTTTTGTTTCTTTGAAAAAAGCGGAAAAGAAAAAGAGAGAGTGCCGCAAAACTTAGCACTAGAAACAAAGATAAGTTCCTATTCGTTAAAAAAATGGCTCGCTTTTTCACGCAAAGATTATATCCTCCACGCATGCCTCTCTTTCATCATTATGTTTTTCAAAGCTTATGTCTATGTGATTTTCTCTAAAGGGATAGCTGCTAAGGTAGATGAGAGCAGATTTGAATATATTATCATTCTCTTGTTTTTCTGGTTTTTTTTATCGGTATGTATTTTTGCAACGATCCCTGTTGTTGTGATCCTTCGTGAAATTTTAACTCATCGATTGAAAAAGAAGATTCAGCAGTTGGAAGAAGTGACTGAAGCAACCCAATCAATCAATTTATAAAGGGAAGGGGATAAAATGCATTACGAAATAGCGGCATTTTGGACGGTGATTTTGATCATTCTGCTGGGGGGTGTTTTTGATTTTTTCTTAACAATACCCATTGTGGCACTGTATATTTCTTTTATCAAGCGTTTGATCTCGTATTACAAGGTTACCAAACAATTAAACGCAGCGCTGAAAAAGCGCATGTAGTGCTCGTGTCATGGGGGAGGCGTAAGTTTTAGATCATGCCATTGCTTCACGGCTTGGGGAGAGGGCATCGATTATTTTTCTCATTTTACGCTGATCTCTGGGGGAAAAGGGCTGTTGGCAATGAATAGGCTGATGATAGGTTTGTAATAGGCTTGTATAGGCTTTAATGGGGCGGTTTATCGGAAGTTTTGTTGTTTTCTGTGAATTTGCAAAATCGTAAAAACGTGTAACTGTAATAGGGGGTGTGGTTGGTCAAGAGCCGTGATGGTTGTGGGGAGGATATGGGGTAAAGAGGGTGCCAATGGAGGCGTAAAGGTTGGATTGTGCAATGCGTCAAAATTGGAATGTGGGGAATGGGGAATTGGGGTAATGGAGGGCGTTGGGGGAAAAGGGAAGTGTGTGTGGAATGGTGTTGAAAAGATAAGGAAAATAAAGTGCGCGTGTGGCACTGTATATTTCTTTATCAAGCGTTTGATCTCTTATTACAAGGTTACCAAACAATTAAACGCAGCGCTGAAAAAGCGCATGTAGTGCTCGTGTCATGGGGGAGGCGTAAGTTTTAGATCATGCCATTTCTTCACGGCTTGGGAGGAGGGCATCGATTGTTTTTCCCATTTTACGCTGATCTCTGGGGGAAAGGACTAATGGCAATGAATAGGCTGATGATAGGTTTGTAATAGGCTGATGATAGGCTGGTGATAGGCTTTAATGGGGCGGTTTATCGGCAGTTTGCTTGTTTTCTGTGAATTTGCAAAATCGTAAAAACGTGAAACTGTAAAAGGGTGTGTGGTTGGTCAAGAGCTGTGATGGTTGTGAGAAGGGTTAGAAAAACGTTTGGTTTTGGAGCTGTTGATATAGGCATGCTGTTTAGAGGCGTAAGGGAGGGGGATTGTTCGTTCTCAAAGCCTATGATGTAAGGAGAGTATGGGCTATTCAAGAGGGTGTTCGGGTATGGATAGAGATTGAAGGGGCACTGCTTCTTTGCAAAGCAGAGGTATTGATCATAAGTTTTGTTTATTCATATGGTTTTTTATGGCATCCAGTACCTGTTGGCTTATCTCCTTATGGGTCAGCCATCGTAAACCTTTGGGCGTTGTTTTTTGTCCTAATTGAATGGGGATAAAATCAACCTTGTTTTTGCGCGCGCACTCGAGGATCATTTGATCATGCGTGTTGGAACCAAAAATATGAAGAATACATGGCGGTTTAGGCAAAAGAGCCAACTGCTCAATTAATGCGCAAGAAAATGCATGGGCGGGCGAATGAATCCATAATATGCAATATTTTAGATCATGCCATTGCTTCACGGCTTCTAAAAATTGCGCCTTTGATGCCGCACAATCATAATCCAACGACACGCACAACTGTTTGTTGTGCAATGCCTCAAGCTGGACTTTATGGGAAAGAAAGCGTGCAGCAATAATCACTTCTTGCGGCTCTAGTGATTGATACAAAGGAGCAAGCATCCCTGTGCCCCCTACCACTAAATAACGATAGTGCGCATCCTTTTTTTTCATGCCCCCTCCCTTATTGCTTTAAATCCCACCTCTTTGCTTTAAAAATGTGTACATTTCATCAGCAAGTCTTTCACAACGGGTTTGTACCTCTTCACTTATAACTTTCCAAGTACGACCTTCATCATCTGAGGAAAAATCTTCGTTGGAAGAGGCGATTTGACATTGGAGTGTATAACCATAAAGCGTGTGCACCACCGGCACTAAATGCTCACACGGTTGTGCGCATTTTTTGGCCGTACTCCCATGAGAGATAAGTCCAACAGGTTTATTTAAAAAGGCATTATAGCTCAAATTATCAAGAGCATTTTTTAAAACACCCGAATAAGATCCTTGATAAACAGGGCTTGCTAGAATAACGCCATCAGCCGCGGCAATGGTTTTGACAAACTCACGGACCGCAGCACTTGGATTAGCCTCTACCTGCTGATGATAATCTGGATCTGTCATCGGCAAGGGCTGTTCACGCAAATCAACCCACTGAAGTGATGCACCCCGCTTTATGAGGCAATCCGCTAAATAATTGGCTAAAGTTCTTGTTAAGGAAGGTTGACGCACAGACCCCAAAATAATTGCTATATTCAACAGGATTCTCCTTTATCTTTTCCCCACAAGCCTATAACGCAAGGCTTATAAAGAAGTGTGAGTAAAATGATGCGTATCATTATGCTGTTTATAAAGAGCAATTGTGATGATATCGCATCATCATAGAATCAATCCATGCTAACAAGATTGTTGACAAAACAACACCTCAAACTTGCAAGGGAATGTTAGTGCTTTCATTAATATTAAAATGCTTGATCTCAAGAATCGCGGCTGTCTCTCTGTCTTAGAAGCGCTTTTATGAATATATTCTAAGCTATTGGCTTGCAAGAACTCTAATGAAAAATGGAATGTATCGTCATATTTTGATTTATAATGATCATTGAGCCTTTTTAATTGGAATAAGAAAGTTGTAAGATTTTCTCATTTCAAATGCTCTTATTGCGCGATCATTTGCGCATCAATGGAAGTTGCTTTTTTCATGTCTTAAGTGGGCGGAAAATAATTGAGAAAAGAATAAAAATGCTTCTGTCTTTTCAAGGGATAAGGGCTATCGTAAAAGCCTAGATATGTCTGTTTTTGGGGCAGGAGTGGGGTTGTTGTAGGAGCGGTAATTGGGGGTTGTCCGTGTTGAGGAATGGAGTTATGGCGTGCCCCGTATTACAAGGGAGGGTAAGGCTATTGTAGAGGCCGCAGGGGGCGTATATGAATGGCGCCGGATTACATTTTTTACTGAAACAATAGGGGTGATAGAGTTTATAGTAAGGGGATATATTCATGGGAGCGCTATTGTTATCCCTTTCATGGGGGATGTTCATGAAATGGGGTGTACGCGCGTTGGTTTGGAAGTGTTGAGAGATTTCTTTAAAACAAGCACGTGAATTGGCAAAACTATTGGCAACATGAATATGCAATACGAGTATTTTCTGGGGTGTTCTGTTTGACCATAATGGATGCAATTGTGCTTGAGAGATTATGCGTGTCCTTATAAAAGTTAGGGACAAACAGTTGCATAAAAGGGAAGAGCAAATGAAGGGGGAAAATTCCACATTTTATAACAAACGGTGCTCTCTTTTTTTTGGAAAATCATTTCGTTCTTATAAAGATCATATGATTATTTGTCTTATTTCTATCCTTGTTGGGATAGGTTATAAAGCTCTTTTGATTCCATTAGAAGCCAAGTGGCCGTTGAGTGTATCACAGGATAGCACTCTTTTGGCGCTCTTTGTGCTGCGTGAAGTCATCATGGTTGTTGTTGTTGCCTTGATGCCTGTTTTATTGGTGCTTTATCTCATCTTAATGTATTTGTTGAAAAAAAAGATTCAGCAGTTAGAAGAGGCTATCCAGCAACGGGGTCACACAATCGATCAACAAAATAATCCAGTAAAAAACAATAGAGAAAAAATAATCTGTTTTTTTATCGTATACTTTTGGTTGATATTTCTGCTAAACGTCTTTTTTCCTGCGGGTGTTGTCATGCTCATTTTAGAATTTTATTATTTTGTTTTCAAGCGCGTGAGAACCTATTGTAGAGTGAAACGGGAATTAAAACGCGTAAGATAAAGAGAGTGACAAGGCGCTTTTGTAGCTATCGTGAGGGGTAAGAGGCAATGTTTAGAAGCTCTCGTGACACAAGAAGAGGGGATGGTTGGAAAATCATCAGGCAAAGAGGATAAAGAAGCCTATCAGGTTTGTAATGAGGAGGATGCTCTTAATCATTGGGAAGAGCAACCACGCTTTTAGAAAATTGGGGTTTTTTGTTGAAAACAAGGGAAGCGCCATGCATCGCACTTTTCGTGGTTCTTAAAAGAGCGGGCATGAGATAAAAAATGCGTTTTTCATAAAAAAAGGAAGAGCAATGAAGGGGAAAAATTCAGCATTTTATTCAGCATTTTATAATGAACTACGCTATTTTTTTCGAAAAAAGTATTTTTTCTGTGCGAGAGCATGTTGTCATTTGTTTTCTCTCTCTCATTATTGAGCTATGGAACAGGATTCTCTCTCTCTCATCCTTGGATAGCAAAGAGTACAGCATTTTTTCTCTTGAGCTGTGGAACAAGATTTTCTTTCTCCTATCCTTGGGTAGCAATGGGGAACGGACAGGGTGGTGGGATACACCTCTTTTTCTCTCTCTGTATGCGTTTTGGAAAGTTATTATAGTGTGTGTTTTGGTCTTATTCCCAGTTATGTTGATACTCTACATCATATTGTGGTTTTTGTTGAGAAAAAATACTCAAAAATTGAAAGAAATAAACCAGCAACGGGGTAAAATAACCGATCAAAAGGATCGGTATAAAGAAAGTGTGAACTGGAAAATGGACGATATTCTTGTCATGATATTTGTTTTCGTGCTTATGTGCGTGACATTGGTGGTTGCTTGTATTCCCATGATGATTTTAGAACTTTATTATGGTGTCTTTAAGCAGGTGAGAAAGTATCGTAGAATGAGACGGCTACTAAAACGCGTAAGATAAAGAGAGTGACAAGGCGCTTTTGTAGCTATCGTGAGGGGTAAGAGGCAACGTTTAGAAGCTCTCGTGACACAAGAAGAGGGGATGGTTGGAAAATCATCAGGCAAAGGGGATAAAGAAGCCTATCAGGTTTGTAATGAGGAGGATGCTCTTAATCATTGGGAAGAGTAACCGCGCTTTTAGAAAGTTGGGGGGGTTTATTAAAAATAAGGAAAGCGCCATGCATCGCACTTTTCGTGGTTCTTAAAAAAGCGGGCATGAGATAAAGAAATGCATTTTTCATAAAAAAAGGAAGAGCAATGAAGGGGAAAAAGTCAGAATTTTATTCAGCATTTTATAATGAACTACGCTATTTTTTTGGGAAAGATTATTTTTCTGTGCGAGAGCATGTTGTCATTTGGTTCCTCTCGCTCATTATTGAGTTGTGCAACAGGATTTTCTTTCTCTCATCTTTGGGTAGCCAAGAGAACTTGACAGGGTGGTGGGATACACCTCTTTTTCTCTCTCTGTATGCGTTTTGGAAAGTTATTACAGTGTGTGTTTGGGTCTTGTTTCCAGTTCTGTACATACTCTTCATAACATTGTGGCTTTTGTTGAGAAAAAATACTCAAAAATTGAAAGAAATAAACCAGCAACGGGGTAAAATAACCGATCAAAAGGATTGGTATAAAAAAGGCGATAGAGAAAAATGGAGTGATATTCTTGTTACAATATTCGGTCTCGTGCTTATGTGCGTGACATTGGTGGTTGCTTGTATTCCTATGATGATTTTACAACTTTATTATGGTGTCTTTAAGCAGGTGAGAACGTATCGCTGTTTAAGAAAAGAATTGAAAAACGTCTTGCAAGAACAGGATACAGCGCTTGAGAAGTCATGAGAGGGAAAAAATAATGAAGAAATTATGAGAGATTCAGCCTTTATAGGGATTGCTCTCTATACCATTTTGCCTTTGATATTTTTTGGTGCTCTTTCATGAGGTGTCCGTAAACATTGCTCTAAGGAGCAGTGTTGAGGGTGGCATTGAGTGAAAGAAAAGCCGATTATGGATTAGTATTGATAAAAGGGAATAAGAGCCCTTGGGGTTTAGAGCCTAGAGTGAGTGCTTGGGACTTACTTTATCGTTTGAGGCGTGAGGAAGGAACGGTTTTGCTTGTAGGGGCGCGCGGTATATGGGTTGTTTTCGTATTTTTAGGAGCCTTGTTCATTCAAGCTTTGAAATGAATCCTATTGAAGTGGGGATGCAGGGTCATTTTCTTGAAAATAGGAGAATTTTTAGGAAGAAAAAGCTGAATTGTGACTATTGTTTATAGATTGGCGTGGTTTGAAAATCTTCACTATTTGAGATGTGAGGAAGGTAAGAGGGTGGCAAGGTAGCAGGAATATTATAATTTTTATTATGACGTAAGCCATAACGGCCTGTGTACTTTTCTTGATTTCGGTGATATTTGGGTTTTGCATCATCATAATGCGAAAATTGGAAAAAAAGATCCAGAAACGAGAAGAAGCAATCTCGGTGTGATAGCAAATAAGCTCTCTGTCACACGGGGTCTTTTCAAAGAGTGAGAGGGGAATACATGAAGGAGCAAAATTGGGCATCAGAGCAAGAAACGCATAAAGGAGCGCATTCTTTTTCGCTTCAGCAAGCGTTACTCTCAGCAAAGGATTATAAAATTATCTTTGCTATTGCGGTTCTCATTGTCATGTGGAGAATGGTTCTAGAAATACCAGGTGTATTAAATTGGCAGCTGACAGGGTGGCAATATGTTGTGCATGCCGTTCTCTTTAAAACAACGGTCGCCATAACGGTCTGTGTCATTATTTTTATTCCGGTTATGTTACGGCTTCGCACCAAAGTGACGGGTGAGTTGCAAAAAAATATTCAGAAACTAGAAGAAGCAATCTCTGTAGGAGAGCACATAAGCTCTCTGTCGCACGGGTTGTGTAAATAGTGAGGGGGGAACATGAACTTTGATCCTATAGCCGTATTTCTATTAGATCCCGAGTTCTGGGTATTTATTGTTATTTGCATGATCATTATCATGCTTGTTTTAGCTCTTTATACCTCTGTCTTTAAACGGATGAAAATGAATTTCCAAGTGAAAGGCGAGCTGGAAAGAGTGCTTCAAGAAAATGATCTTGCAACGCAGCAGTTTTGGAAAGATGAAGCCGTGCTGCAGGAGAGGCGTTTGCAACTAAAGGAAAAGGAAAAAGAACCCTTTGTCGGTTATGATGATGATGAAATTCTCACGATAGAAAGTGCAACAGCGCTTTTAAAAAGCTTGGGGTGGTCTGTGGACATCGAGGGAAAAGGAGATTATTTGGCAACCCTCTTTTTACCCGATCGTGAAGTGCAGTTTCTTTATAACGAAAAACACGTGGAAGAATTTTCCCCGTTTGATCGCGGGCTTTTAATTATGAGCGGTATTTTTGCGGCGGCTTGTCAGACGATTAATCCGCATAATTCTGGGATTTTGCCAACAGTATTTATGAATTTTGTACCCAATGGATTGGAAATTTTTGAAGAAAAAGTGAGCGTCCAGCTTTTAAAGAAAGCTCTCGATAAAACTTTAAAATGGACAATGGAAGATGATTCTTTGCTTGAAATGTTTCGCTCTCAATATGGTATTCCCCCTTGGGAAAAAGACTCTTTATCTTGGGCACCGGATGCTGACGTAGAGTTTGCACCTTATGCTTTGCTGCATCTTGCTGCTCTTGCCTTGCTGGGCGATGTTGAAACTTTAGCTTCTTATGATGAAAGTTTTACGGCAGGGGAGAAGCTTGGCTTTGATGAAACCATTGAAAAAGTCCATTTGGAACGCGCGATGGTGATCGCTCAAGAAGTGAAAAAGGAAGGAAAGTTCAGTTACGATCTACTGGAACGGGTTGCTGAGAAGTGGTCTATAGCCATGGACTATCAGTTTTTCAGAGTGAGACCCCCTGATACGTGTAATCAAAAACGAGATTTTCATAAAAAAATAGTCGAGGAGAAAAAACAAGAATTAAGGGAACAAGGGTTTGAAGGGGTGAGTGATGAACAGTTCGTGTTTGAAGCAGAGGGGGTAAAACATGCTCCTGATATTACTTATATTAAAGATGGTAAAATCGCATTTATGGATATAAAAATTGATTAGTTTATTCTCCTGTTGAAGAAAAGCACTTTTATTTAAAAGATGTGAAAGCGCCATGATTGAGACGCTTTCACACCTTTCTTACCAGAGCAAAATAAAGGGCTCGAAAAATCAAGAATAATAGCCAAGATTTTAAAAAATAGACTGGAAATGGCTTGATCCTCAAGAATAGGGGAAAAAATCAATTATAAATTCTACTCTCTTCTTTAAGATGGTTTTGTTGTTTTGTTAGAAAATTCTCATAAATCATTGCTTATTCAAGCGCCTTATTTAAGCGGTATGAGGGGAAGGTCCATTGACTAAAGGCGCTATGGGGAAGCTCTATTGACTAAAGTGCTATGGGAGGGAAGCTAGGGGGTAGAGCCGAGGGTAGAGCCTTTGTCATTTGAGGTGAGAGGAAGGCAAAAAATGGCATTTTTGAGCAGTGTTAAGCTCTTTTGCCTTTGAGGTGTTTTTTGTCTTTCTAAGAAGTCATTGCCAATGAAGCAGCGCTTGTTAAGCTTCAACAGTGTTTCAGTATGGTGATATTGATATAAAAAGTTATGGTGTTTTTGTGTTTTTCAGTCTGTTTCATGGAGATCTGGAAGCCAATTCGATGACGTAGGGGATGCATGGTCATTTTCTTGAAAACAGAAGAATTTTTGGGAAGAACAAGAAGATTGCGGACCCTTATTTACTAAAGTGCTATGGGAGCGAAGCTAGGGAGTTAGAGCCTTTGTCATTTGAGATGTGAGACAAGTAAAAATGGCACTTTTGAAGGCGATGATATTTGGCCAATAAAAATAAAAACACAATAAAAACTAAACTAAAACAAAGGAAAAATTAAACTAAAAAAGGCCCTATTTTATAAAGGGCCTTTTTATTTAAATTTTACAATATATACAAAATGTATATAACCTTACTTTAAGAACTTTTTGTATCTTATATTCTAGTAGCAACAAGTTGTACGAAATATATAATAAGTGATCCTAAAAAACCAGCTAGTGCATTCAATAAATTTTCTGCTTTATCGTATATATCGTCGATTGATGCTTGTTCTGATGCGCTTCTATTACTGACTCTCAGTATATTCAATGTATCCGATGTGTCCCTTACTTGTTTAACAAAATGTAAATTTGTTTTCTCAATAGTATAAGGAGCAACAATAGGAGAGGGTTGTTTATTGACTATACGATCAGATTTTTGAATCGCGAGAGCTAAACCACTTGTAATAGCCCCAGCTATGAAAAAATATCTGATATTCATAGTTTTTCTCCTATATTTATTTCGATAAATAAATATCGATACGTATCATATATAAATTCGATTTAAATAACTATAGTAAAAATACAACAATCACAAAAAAGAATAAACTTTGTCTATATTTTGACAAAATTTACTCTTAATTGCCTTAATGAATTCTTTCAGATTCGATTTTATGAAGGCGTAAAAAAGTTTGAAAGCCCTGTAGGCAAGTGGAATCCCATAAGGTGGGTGATACAATGGTTGCTAGCAAACTTCTTTTTGTGCCTTTGACCAAGGATTCATAAAAATGAGGGTTCATAAAAATGAGATGCGATGAAAATTGAGTAAAACCCTTGAAGGGAAGGATTCACTCTATTGAAGGCGGAGTGCATCTTTTCCATGGATTGGATACTGCCTTATGAGGGTTTGGCAGTCTCCGTTGAGGGGAAGGATGCACTCTAGCCCTCAAAAAGAGTGCATCCTCTTATAGATTGGATACTGCCTTTATGAGGGTTGAGGCGGTCTCCGTTGAGGGGAAGGATGCACTCTTTTTGAGGGCTAGAGTGCATCCTCTCATGGATTGGATACTGCCTTTATGAGGGTTCGGCAGTTTCCGTTGAGGGGAAGGATGCACTCTTTTGAGGGCTAGAGTGCATCCTCTCATGGATTGGATACTGCCTTTATGAGGGTTTGGCAGTTTCCGTTGAGGGGAAGGATGCACTCTTTTTGAAGGCTAGAGTGCATCCTCTTATAGATTGGATACTGCCTCATGAGGGTTGAGGCGGTATCCGTTGAGGGGAAGGATGCACTCTTTTTGAAGGCTAGAGTGCATCCTCTTATAGATTGGATACTGCCTCATGAGGGTTGAGGCGGTATCCGTTGAGGGGAAGGATGCACTCTTTTTGAGGGCTAGAGTGCATCCTCTTATGGATTGGATACTGCCTTATGAGGGTTTGGCAGTTTCCGTTGAGGGGAAGGATGCACTCTTTTGAGGGCTAGAGTGCATCCTCTTATGGATTGGATACTGCCTTTATGAGGGTTTGGCGGTATCCGTTGAGGGGAAGGATGCACTCTTTAAGGGCTGGAGTGCATCCTTTTCATGGATTGAATGTACTCTTTGGAGGCCAAAGTACATTCATAGGGAAAGGCATATTCCATAAGAAACAGAGATAACCAAAAGATTTGTTTTTATATTTTTATTGATAGGTTGCTGTATTTGCGAGGGCTATTCATTCTTTATTCTCAATATTTAAGATGATTATGTGATAAGGGTTGTTCGTCAATACAATCGTAAAAGACGCTGATGTATTTTTATAAAAATTGAGATATTTTTGTGCCTTTTTCTTGTTTTTTTTGTGTTTACACAAGATATGCACGGCTTTTCAACAGTTTGTTTTTTTAGCTTTGCTAAGGGCGATGGCGTTGGCTAAACACTTCAATTGTTTTAACTGCTTCAATACCGCCTTAAAAAACAGTGCTTTATAATATGACAAAATAAGTTGTATAACTTTTGATTCTTACGCGATGCTAGAAAAAGGGGAATGTTAGGAGAGATGTTGTCTATATTCTTAGTTTATCTCTTAAGTTAGGAAGATTAACATACTTTCCGAATCTATTTTTTATTCGGTTTAACGGTTAAAGAGCAATATCTGAATGGAATCACACTTGTCTCATGTTTTTATTCTCACGCTTTAGATTTTTTCTCATAGGGATTTTGTTTTTAATGGGGGATTTTGTTTTTTAATGGGAGTTTACGCGACTCACATAAAACAGAATGTTCTAAATAGAATATATTTGTGTTGCACATTTACCTACTTGTTTAAAAACATTATGTGATCTTATTATCACAATTATATTGGTGATTGGGGATATTGGTAAATCTGATAATGGAGAAATCTCTTGTGAAGTGGATAAGCCTTTCTTTAAATTCTCATAAGGAAAAGCCAGCACATTATCATACTATTCGCGCCTCATATGATGACAGCCTTTGGCTCTTGAGCGTGTTCATAAGAGGCATTTTGATTCTTTATCTTTGAAATCTTTGAAGTGCGTTATTTCATATGTCTCTCATGTTTGTAATGTGGAAAAGACAAGGTGTTGATTGATGCAACATGAAATAAATTTAAAATGAGAGAATCCCTATGATATCTGCGTCTCTTAATTTTATATGGATAACGGGTTTTAATATGGATAACGGGATATGATGATTATAAATCAATATGTTGTCGTGATACATCAACCTGTTGGGGGGCGATAAAGAAAGTTATCCAATAGTTAAGTCATTCTGTTATGCCGTAAAACACGGTCATTTGAGGTTTGGTGATATGAAGCAAGCTTCCTTGGATATGTTTTAAGTGTTTTTTTAAGGGCGTGGTGAATCTTTAAGACAGAGCAAGATTCTGTTGCGCCTTGAGTTTAGCGGAAAAACCTGAATAGAAGCCAAGAGGGAATGGCAAACCAAGAGGGAAGTGTATCCAAGCTGTTTGTAAATCAGATTGAGTTAAGAATCTGTGTTCTTTAAGAATGGAACGCAAGTCAATTTGACAAAAGAATGATCTATTTTGCGGGTAAACCTTATGGAGGAATTATCACAAAGCTCATAAGGAAGTGATTTAAGACAATACAGTCATAAAAAAGTACAGTTATAAAAAAAAGTCCTCCGTCGCAATCAGAGGACCAAAAAGCAGGAGAATTTTAACATTGACTCGCAGGACGTGTCAAAAAAGAATAAATTCAAAAGGCCGTACTAAATACAAAAAATCATACTTAAAGAACCTACCACATTATACTTAGCAGAGAATTGAAAAAATAGCAATATAAAAAATACTTTTTACAAAAAATTTTGTCATTTTGCATTAAAACGTAATACTTTTTTCAATTGAATATTTGTTTTAAGACTCGATATTAATTAAACTATATTTAAAAATATTATGATACATGCAAGCATCTTGATAATATTCTTCAATCAAAAACGAATTAAGAGCCCCTCATGATTATAGGACTGATATGGGGGAAGGCTTTTTGTTTTTAAGAGTGTGGGGTGTATCTTAAGTATGTGTGAGGGGGGTGAAGTATTGTCCTTTTGGGTGTGGGCAAGGTAATGAAAATAGGGGCGAGAGCTGCTGGATGCTTGAGCCCGTGTGGGGGAGGTTTCTTTAGAGGGGGCGGGGCAACATGGGAGGCGGCTTAAAATGGCGAGGAGGGGGATTATTCAAAATGTTTATGGTTTGCATATCCCCAATGAAATGCGAGCAAGTCTAAACAATCTCGTAAATGATCGGCAAGGGAGTTTTGTTTGCGTTTTGAAGAACTTAATTCTTTTATCGCTTGTCCATAGCCGATAACGCGTTCAAGCAGTGAATAACCAAGAATACCCAGTTGAACTTTGATTGTTCTTAAATGATTGGAGGCTTCTATTTGACGTTCAATGGGGTGTGTGTACCCTTGGCTACAGGAAACCTTTTCACGGGTGTAGTCAAGGCTCATGTGAAGATCGGCTTGGCTTTGACGCCAGTAAAAATAAAAACGTTCTGCCGCTTTATATTGGGCTTTGCTGAGATGTCCTTTCGCATATAAAAGGGCAATGGGATGGCTTTGTGCATTGGCAATGGCATTGATAGTGCGCGGGTTGCTGGAACTTTCTCGATGATTGGGTTTAAAATAAGGATTACGCGTTTCTACAGGGATTTCTTGCGTCTTTAAATGACCAATGTGCTTTCCTTGATTTTGATGATCAAGCGGGCAGGTTTGCATGTTTTTTTTCTCTTGATGGCTCATAGCATCTCCTTAAAAATTTTAATTTTGATTCTTTCATGTTTATGCAAAGAAACGGGATTGTGCTGTTGTATGCTTGTTGAGGAATAGGTTTTTATATCTGCTTGTTGCGTGAGGGGACGTTTTTCAAAAGGGTGTGGGGTGGTGGTTTTCTTTTGCTGCTGTCATTTGTTTGTACGAGAGATTTATACGGGGGCGGGGATTTTGCGGGGGCTGTGCGAGGGATTTTGTGGGAGTGGTGTGTGTCGTTCTCTTTGTGGTTCTGCTTCTTTAAAGGATGGGGGTTTTGTTGCATGATGGGCATTCTTTCTGATTTTATTGCTGTGGGGGGGAGGATTGATGTCGCAGGATTTGGTTTTTTGCCATGGTTGATGTTTTTCTGCCTCTTGGGGGCTTTATTTCTATTTATGTGGGGAGGTATTTGAGGGATCATGAAAGGCAGAAATTTTTTTAAGAGGATGGGGTTTGGGGGGCGTTATTGGCGGGGATCTCATGTTGTTTATACGGTTGCTGAACGCATGGGGTGGCGCTGGCTTTGGTTCTTAATTCCGTGGGGGTATCCTTTTGGGTTTTGTCATTGGGCTGATTTATAGAGGTGTAAAGCATCTTGTTATGATTTGGCTTTAGAACCTTGAAAAGAGAGGGGTTTTGTCGCATGGTGGATTTTCCTTGAATGACTTGATGGGGGAGTGGCATGATGTTGCGCGGGCTTTTGTCTCTGAAGGGATTGGTGTTTAGCTGTATTGTAGCCTATGTCTCTGTGGCTGTTTATGTGGAAATGAAGGCTCTTGGGATGACGTGGGGCGTATTTTTACGAGCTGTGGCGTTTTATGGCATTCCCGGTATTTTCCTTATGTTGGGTTATGAAGTAATGCAGCGGCGTGGTGTAACGAAGGGTTTGTTCCTCAAGATGGTATTGTTGAGCTTCATTTTGGCTGCTGTCTCTGATTTTGTTTATGTGCAAGCCGAGCATTTTGGTTTGGCTCAGGTGTGGTTCTCAAACAAGTGGGTGTTTTATGTCCTTTTGGGCTTTGTCCTTGCTCTTATTTATAGAGGGGTAAGGCGTCTTGGGTTTAGGATTTCATTCTTTGAAAAGGATTGATCTTTTGCTGCATTTTTGGCATGGTCTCTGATTTTTGCTTATGAAGGAGCGGGGCGTATGGTGGTTGCGCGGGACATGTTTTTAAAGGGGCTGGCGTTTTGCTGCGTTGTTGGCATGGTCCTTGGTTTTGCTTATGAAGATGCGGGGCGACCGGCTATTACGTGGGAGGTGTTTTGGCAGGGGGTGGAGCTTTCTTGCATTGCTGGAGCTGTCTTTTGTTTTATTGTTGTGGGAGCAAACAGTAGAACTGTATCGTGGGGCGTGTTTTTCAAGGCTGTGGTGTTTTGCACCATTGCTGTAGTGGTTCTTGGCTTTGCTTATAAGGGAGTGAAGCGTTTTAATATATCGTGGGAATTTTTAGTGATAGGAGCGGTGTTTGTTGCATTGCTGGAGCTGTCCTTGGTTTTGCTTATGAGGGTGCGGGGTAAATGGATATCGCGTGGGGTATTTTTATTGAAGTTTCTGGTGTTGGGTGGCGTTGTTGGAGCTGTTGTTGGGTTGGCGCATGTGGGAGTAAAGCATATGGGGGTTCGCTGGTTTGTGATCTCGAACAATGGGGTGTTTCTGGGCACTATTGGATTCGTTCCTTTGTTTGTTTTGGAGGGGGTACGGTGTGTGCGTGTACTGTTGGGGGGCTTAAAAAAATGAGCATTTTTCTTTCCCATGGGCGTGATCTTTGATGTTCTTTCTGTGAGGGGTATTTGATGTCGAACGATGTGATGTTTTTGCAGTGGTTGGGGTTTTTCTGCCCTTTGGCTCTCGCCTTTGTTTCTATTTATGTGGGAATAAGGTTTTTCGGGTTTACAAGGAAGGACTTTTTTAAGGGTGGGGTGCTTGCATTCTTTGTTGGCGTGACCTCTAAGTTTGTTTATGCGAAAGCTGAGCATTTTGGTTTGGCTCAGGTGTGGTTTTCAAAAAAGTGGGTCTTTGACATTCTTTTTGGCGTTGTCTTTGGTCTTATCCTTGGGCTTATTTGTCTAGGGGCAAGGCGTCTTGGGTTTAGGCTTTCATTCTTTGAAAAGGATTGATCTTTTGCTGCATTTTTGGCATGGTCTCTGATTTTTGCTTAATAAAGGAGCGGGGCGTATGGTGGTTGCGCGGGACATGTTTTTGAAGGGGTTGGTGTTTGGCGGCGTTGTTGGACTTGTTCCTTTTTTGCTCTGGAGAGGGGTACGGTGTGTGCGTGTACTGTTGGGGTGGTGCTTAAAAAGAATGAGCATTTTTCTTTCCCACGGGCGTGATCTTTGATGTTCTTTCTGTGAGGGGTATTTGATGTCGAACGATGTGATGTTTTGGCTGTTGCCTTGGTTTTTCTGCTTTTTTGCTCTTGCCTTGATTTTTATTTATAAGGGAGCAAAGCGTCGCTCTGTTACAGGGTGGATGTTTTGGAGATGGGTGGTGCTTTATGGCGTTGTTGCCACCTACCTTGGTTTTGTTTATGTGGGCGTGGGCAGGCGCGCTGTTGATGGGGAGCTGCTCTTAAAGGGGGCGGTGTTTTCTTGCATTTTTGCAACTGTCCTTGGTTTGGTGCATCTGGGCGTCAAGAGTATGCCTGTTGCTTGGCAAGTGTTCTTAAAGGCAGTTATGTTTTGTTGCATGATGGGCTTTATCCTGTGGTTTGCTGCTGTGGGCGTCAGGGATATGGATAGCATAAGGGCGGTATTCTTAAAGGTTTTGCTCTTGTCTTTATTGTTAAAAGTGCTCTTGGGGTTCTTTATACGCGAGCAAAGTGATACGGTGCTACAGAGGTCGTTGCGTGCTTTGAATTTTGTGCTGTTTTCCTGCATTTTTGGTACTCTCCTTTTTTTTACTCGTCTGGGAGCAGAGAATCTAGGGTTGAGCTGGCTTTGGTTCTCGAATGAGAGGGTGTTTTTATTCATTTTTGGATTTACCCTTCCTTTTGTTTGTGAGGGAGCAAGGCGTGCGCGTGTTCTATGGGCTTGGTTCTTAAAGTAGGGTGTGTTTTTTGTCTTATGGGTGTGATCTTTAATGGGCTTGCTGTGAGGGGTATGTGATGTCGAACGATTTGTTTTTTTGCTGTTGTTGGTATTTTCCTACCTTTTTATTGTTGTCGTTATTAGTACTTATAAGGTTTCCAAGCGCTTCGATATTTCGTGGTGGCGAGCGGCGTTTTATTGTATTTTTGGTGTTTCCCTCTTTTTGAAGGAAGTGCTGTTTTACGGCGTTTTAGGAGTCGTCCTTTTTTTAGCTCTTTTGGGGATGGAGAGTATGGACATACCATGGGGACTCCTGTCCTTGATAGGGATCGTGTTTGCTGCACTGTTGGAGTGGTTCTTGATTTTGCATATGAGGGGGCGGCGAGATGGGGTGGTGACGCGTTGTTTGTGGTTATTGAAGGGGGTGGTGTTTTGCGCCGTTGTTGGAGCGATCTTTTTTTGTTTCCGTCTGGGAGCAGAGAATCTAGGGTTGAGCAGGCTTTGGTTCGCGAAGGATTGGGTGTTTTTCATCATTTGTGGATTGATCCTTCCTGTTGTTTCTGTGGGAGCAAGGCGTGCGCGTTTGAAAGCGGAGGCGTTTTTAAAGAGAGTGGGGTTTATGGGGCATTACAGATAACGTCGAGGGAATGATTGTTCAAAAGAACAGCGATAGCGATAAGTTTGGGGATCAAACCAAAGCCCTATTTTGCCTTCAAAATCACCAGAACGTTGTTTGGCAATATTCATAATGACACCTGGGCGTTTGGCTAAATCTGCTTTTTCTTGTGCGAGAGAGGCGGCAAAGATTTTATCTTCCAACGACCGATTGCGCCAAATGGTGATGATGTTAAAGGCATTGGCACCAATTTCTGAGGCGCCTTTAATGTCTTCTGTGCTGGGGATATCTTTATCCAGACCGCCTTTGCGGGCATGGGCGACAAGGTGAATATGCACACTGTTTAAAACAGCCCAATCAACCATTTTATAAACGGCTTGTTCTTGTCTTGCATAATCATCAGAGGCAATGCCAAGCCGCATCAAACTGTCGATGATAAATTGATCGCAGCCATAGCGCGCACGACAATAGTCAAAGACTTCAAGCAAGGTGTCAACGCTTGATTTGCCAACATGTTCATAAAGAATAAGCCCTTCGTCTAAAAAATGAAGAATCCGTTCAATCGTCTCTTTTGTAGGCTGTTCTAAGCCGCCCGTTTGTTTGGTTAAACGGCGAAGCGATTGTTCTCCTTTCATTTCTAGAGACGCTAAGCAAAGGCGACTCTTTTGTGCAATCCAATGGGGAATACAATCTGATAATAATTGGCTTTTACCTGCACCACTCGCACCGCTCCAGAGCGTTAATTCTGCTGGGCGGAAATGCAATTTGTCCTTCAGTTTAGGATAGGGAACCGTATAACCAAGATGTTTTTCAGGCTCTGGCCAAAAAAGCCCAATCACTTGATCTTTATAGTCTGAGGCGCGCCGTAAACCTTCTGGTGCAAAGCTTTGTGCTGAGGAAAAGGCGGCTTTTATGGTGGCTTTATCGATCCCTGCGGTTAAACAGTCATTGGCATCTTTAAGGGGTAAACGGACACGGTAGCAACGGTGGCGTCCAAGCCTGCTGGCAATCTCACGGGCTGCTTCTTCTCCGGGCGGATCCATATCGGTGGCTAAAAAAATCGTTTCAAAAGATTCTAAATGATCAAATTCATTTTCAATCCAATTGTGCTTTCCTCCACTGCCTCCTCCAAAGGGGACAGAGACCGCCGGATATCCATAGGCGGCTAAGGAAAGTGCATCAATTTCTCCTTCAGTGATGACAATGGTACGGTTTGTTGAAGAAAGAAGGGGAAATGGCGCCTGTTGGGGGGTGTGTGTGGGTGCCTGTTGGTGTGTGTGTGTGGAGGTGGGGTTGGTTGAGGCGGTGTTTTGGGATGCCTTTGTGGAGGTGGGGTTGATTGAGGTGGTGTTTTGGGGCGCCTGTGTGGAGGCGTGGTTGGTTGAGGCGGTGTTTTGGGATGCCTGCGTGGAGGGGTGGTTGGTTGAGGGTACCTGTTGGGATGTGTGTTGGAATACTTGCTGAGGTGTGTGCTGGGTCGCCTGCTGGGATGTGTGCGTGGAGGTGAGGTTAGTTGAGGGTACCTGCTGGGGTGTGTTTTGGGGTGCCTGCTGAGGTGCGTGCTGGGTTGCCTGTTGGGATGTGTGCGGGGATGCCTTTGTGGAGGCGGGGTTGGTTGAGGCGGTGTTTTGGGGCGCCTGTGTAGAGGCGGGGTTGGTTGAGGGTACCTGCTGAGGTGTGTGTTGGAATGCTTGCTGAGGTGCCTGTTGGAGCGCCTGCGTGGAGGGGTGGTTTGTGGGGTAAAGGGCTTGCCAACCAAATAAAATCGGTTCACATTGGGAGGCTGTTGGTTTTGTTTTTGCTCCCGTTTGTGCAAGCCGTTCTTTGACTAAAGCAAGGGTGCCGTCGGGTTTATAAAAGGGGAAAATGATTTTTTCGCCATTTTCTCCTATGCGGTAACGCTTTATAATCTCTAGAGGAATGCGGCGTTCTTCATGGAGATAGGTTTTTACAAGATTCTGCGGGCTCTGCCCTTTAGGAACCGGTGGACGGCGATAGGAACGATGAGGCGCCATAAAGGGTTTGGGGCGTGTCAGATTGAGAGTCGCGCGTGCTTCTTCTAAGGCTTGAGAGAGGCTAATGCCTTTGACTTCACACCAAAGGTCTAAAAGATCTCCTCCTGTGCTTTCTGCAAAATCATACCAAAGTCCTGCTTTACTACCACTTAAGCAAATCGATAAACTTTGACCAGCTTCACCACGTGTGTTGCCTACAATCCAATTGTTGCCTCGTTTGTGCCCTTGGGGAAGAAGCATTTCTGCTATTCTATCTGCTTGTGAGATAAGTTTTTGTTTGATTTCAAAAATTGTGCTCATGGTCATTCGTGATATTATTGTCGTTTTTCTCAAGATGTGAGAAGTGAGGATTCTGTTTTTGCTGTTCTCACCATTCGATCTGATCGTAAAGTCTCGTGGTGCTATGGGGCTTGCCAGTTTACTTTGAGAGCTTCTTTGCCGCTCTTTTTTTGCCAATAGTCGCGAAACCTCTTGGCTTGCCAAAGGGCTTGACTCTCACTCAAACCTTTCTGAAATGGCTGTGTTGGTGTTTGTTTGCCAAGAGCATGGGAAGTGGTGTCTTGAGAAAAAGGAGGAAGGCGGAAAGGAGGAAGGGGGTGAAAGAAGGAATGATGCAAGAAGGGCGGGGTGGGTATGCCTGTTTTGAGGGTGTGGTGCATGTTGGAGTCCTGTTGGGGTGCCTGTTGGGGTGCCTGTGTGGAGGGGTGGTTTGTTGCCAAAGAGTTTGCTTTTCATTGAAGTTTTTTGAAGCTGCTCTGTTGATGTCTGTTTGCCAAGAGCATGGGAAGTGGCGCCTTGAGAAAAGGAGGAACGCGGAGAGGAGGAAGGATGCAAGAAGGTGGGGCGGATGCCTGTGAGGGGGTGGTGCATGCTGGAGTCCTGGTGTATTGGGGTGCATGTTGGGGTGTGTATGTTGGGGTGCCTGTGAGGGTCTTTTGCGTGGGGAAAACGCTTTTGTGATGAGAGAAAAATGGTCGATGTTGACTCGTTTTACGGTGTGAATCGCCTATCCAAATGTTGTTTTGCCGCCTTTTGTTTTGTCCGATGCTGTTGTGGTTTTGAAGCATTTTTGTCCCCGCGCTTGCTTGAAAAATACGTTGTTTGTGTGATGTCAAAAATTGTCGTTATAGTTGATCAAACTGCGGTAAAGCGTGTCGTTGTTCTCAGAGGTAAAAGATGAGGAGCTCCTTTGTTTTTGCTGTTCTTGCCGTTCGATC
Source organism: Bartonella sp. AA23NXGY (assembly GCF_042197165.1). Lineage (NCBI taxonomy): Bacteria > Pseudomonadati > Pseudomonadota > Alphaproteobacteria > Hyphomicrobiales > Bartonellaceae > Bartonella > Bartonella sp. AA23NXGY. The sequence goes on from NZ_JBHIRO010000004.1 coordinate 66,796, forward strand.
TCACGGCGAAACCAGTTGCGCCATGTGGCTTGCCAGTCTACTTTGAGAGCTTCTTTGCCGCCTTTGGCTTGCCAATAGTCGCGAAACTTCTTTTCTTGCCAATGGGCTTGGCTTTCACTCAAGCCTTCTGAAACTGCCGCCTTGATGTCTGCTTGCCAATGCTCAGGAAGACGATGCCCTTTGGCAACTGAGGTTGTGGTTTTTTTGTTGGAAGAAGGAGGGATGGAGGCAGGAAGATTGCTGGGGGGAAGAGTGGTGGCGGATTTTGTTTTTTCCCCCGTGACAATTTGCGCGATAGGGGCGGGAGTGAACTCGTCTTGGGGAGCTTTTAAAGGGGAGGCGTTTTTTTGCTCCGCTTCTGCTTGGGCAGGCAAAGGGAGAGGTGAATCAAGAGCCGGTGAGGGGGATGGATGATCGCTTTGTTCAAAGTTCTCTTCGCAGGAAAAACAAGGTTCTGTCTCATCAAACAAAATTTTCTTTTCTAAAACACCGTAAGGTGTTTCCTTTTCTTCTGCCTTTTGAGCTTTTGAGTTTTGTGCAACATCTTTTGGACTTTCGTTAAGCAGTTGTTGCATCTCTGCATTGATTTTCTTGCGTTTTTTTGCCGAAGAACGACCCGCAAAGGATTTTTGTTCAAGCAATTTTTCACGCTCTTGAAAAACATTTTCGCAACGCTTGTTCCATAATCCATTGGCTAAATTTAAAATCTTACCCTCTTGGATGAGCATCTCTAAAACATTAACAAAAGTTCGCTTGTCACAACCACAAAGACGCGCTAAACGTTCTTTCGATATTTCTAAAGGTCGGCCACGGGCATACATTTCATTGAGAAGAATCGTATAGATTCCAATTTCGTGTGCGCGCATCCCACGTACACCTCCTAGAAAGTCATTTTGATACCAACAAACATATGGAAGCCTAGACGATTCATAATGAGGAGTTTCTTGTTGATTAGCGTGTTTCATACTGCAATCTACTTTCTTCTTTTTTATACATTTTTATTGATGATAAAAGCTCAAATAAGGATTTAACTTGTGTTGCTTTTGGCTCTGTTCGATGATGACTAGAGGCTTCTTTACGATGCTTATAAATGATTGGCTGTGCTTGAAGAGCATGCAAACTTACGATTTAAGATTGCGGTGATGGAAAAAATAAAGAATACCACACATTCTCAACGTACTTGCTTTTGGGCAGAAGCTTTGGAGGTGGTCTTTTATATCCGGTAGGGTGGTTAAAGTGTTTTTATGATCTAAAAATAAAAAAAAATTTCCCCCTAAAAAGTAAAATTTGTTTCCTTAATTTTATCCTTTTTAGAGGATAATGCAAGCCCGTTTTATAAAAAGGACGTGTTTTTTTAAAAAGACGCGCTATATGGTGAAATTATGAATATCGATGGTTGGCGTCAAAGATTAAGAATCGCTTTGGAAAAAAGTGGGCGGTCAAAAAGATCTATCTCCCTCGCTGCCGGTAAAGGCGCGGGGTACCTTCATTCTATTCTTTCTGAAGGAAAAGAACCAACAATCGAATCTCTCTCGCGAATTTGTCACGAAATTAATATCAGTATGAATTATATTCTTTACGGGAAAGGGGCTAGCCCTGAAGATAAAGAATTTATAGAGCTTATTTCGAAACTCTCTCCGCAAGAGAGACAGGCGATTTTGACTCTTTTGCGGCGACCAATTGACGAAGCTTCAAAATAACTTCCTTCTGTGCTTTTGAGTCAAGGCGACTCCAGTGTTTTATTAATATTATGTCACTCATTTTATCTCTCCTGTGTGTTTATAATTGCAATTTTGTAAGAACAAATAGAGAACAACAAAGGGGCATGAGAGGAACAAAGAATAATAGATTTTTCTTTACATATGTCATTTGAACCCCGTAGATATTTAAAATATATCTTTTATGAAGGATAAAATGGTTGACATCTCTCCTATAGAGGATATAAGACTAACGCTATATTTAGTCTTGTCAAGACAAGGCTATGCTTTATCAACTATCTAAAGGGGGAAATCATGAAAAATATTTCATTCGTTAAAGAGGATGAAATCATTGTCGTTTTATGCGAAGAGGAAAATCCTTGTACTTATGAAGGACCAATCGACGAAATCGAAGAAGTGCTCGAACTGATTGAAGAATGTGAAACTGTTTATAGAGTTTTACGACTCGATCTGACAACTTCTCATGCTGAAGATGTTACCGAACAAATGGCGGATTTTTATGTCGAAAATCATGAAATAAATGAAGAAAATACACAATTGCAGCCCTTCATTTTGAATAGTGAAGCTTATCATGCTTGTTTAAATGAAAGAGCGGCTTGCGATTATGAAGATAATCTCTATGGCTCTTATGAAAAACAGCATCGTTTACGCCCATGTGATGTCTTGACAGATTATTGGTGGTAAACATGCCAAGTTATCTCAAGACTTCGTATCAAGGGATTCCACTTTATTATGCTGGAAATATGCGGAATTTAATCAGACTCGAACCACAAAAACACAACGCTATACTTTTTATATCGCAAGAGGTGGCTCAGTCTATGGCAAAAAAATTGGAGGAAGAATATTGCCGCCATGATTTTTCCGTCGTGCAGTAGCAGGGTTGAAAAAAGAAGCCGCAATGATGGGCCCAAGTGCTTTTTCATTGCGGTGACAATGGTGCACATTATGCTTTCGTTCTTGGGGGGGGGACGACTTGGGGGTGGAGAGCTTTGCGGGGATTTTCTTAGCCGATATGGAAAGGAGGGCATGAAGAAAAGAGCCCTATATATGGGGAATTGCGGACGCTTGTGTGTGGGGGGCAGTTGCCGGCTGGTTCATTGGGGGGGGGTAAGGCAATGAAGCAGCAGCGGGTTATCCAGTGGGGTTGGAGTGATATGAAAGCATGCTGGAGAACAAAAATGAAGGCTTAGGGGGAAGAGAAGCAGCAGTACAGACAGGTTCCAACCTATAAAAAGGCAAGTTCAAGGGGAAAGAGCCGGTTTTTGTGTTTTTGCGGCACGCAAGTAGGGAGCTTGGAATGATACGTAAAGCATGCTGGAAAATGGAAGGAGGTGTTTGACGGGAGAGGTCGTTAAAGCTTGTTTAGACGTATTGGGACACGTGGGGGGCTTTGGGGTGCTTTTGTGTTGAGTGCTGGGGGAGAGCGCCGCAATGATGGGCCCAAGTGTTTTTTCATTGTGGTGACAATGGTGTGCGTTATGCTTTCGTTCTTGGGGGAGACGACTTGGGGGGCTTAGCTGATATGGAAAAGGAGGGGATGAGAAACTTGTGGGGAGGAGGGATGTTGGGGGGAAGCTTGTTGGGGAAAATGTTGGTGGTTGGCTGGTTAAGAGGGAGAACGAGTGGGGGGAGAGGAGAGCTTGAAGCGTATGTAAGGCATATGCTGGAGGGGAGATATGAGGTGTGGAAAAGGGGCAGCCGTACAAGCGTTGAGGAGATGTCAATCTTTAAAAAAAGTTCCGTGTAGGGGGAAGGAGTAGAGTGTTGGAGGAGGGGGGAAAGTAGAGGGCTTTGAGCGCAGGGAGTGCAAAGAGCTTGGATATGAATGTGAAAGCATGTTGGGAAATGAGGGAAGGTGTTTGAGAGGGAAGAAGAGGAAGGCGCTATGGGAGCGCGGTTCTGACCGTTTTTGTATTGAGCCTTAGGGGGCAATGATGGGCGAGAGGTTTTTTTATCGGGGAGAAAATATCACGCGTTATGCTTTCGTCTAGGGAGGGCGCCGCTTGGGGGCTTAACCGATATGGAAAAGGAGGGGATGAGAAACTTGTGGGGAGGGGGATGTTGAGGGGGGCGTTTCCAAAAGCTTTTGTGATTTCAGCAGCACAATATTTAAGGATGCTGTCATTCTTAGTGGGGAATGCATCTTAAAAGATATGAATGTTTCAAAGAGAATATGTTGCAAAAAAAAACACCTTAAAGATGAAGGGGAGAAATACTATGCCAATCATTATCGATTGTATTCAAGGAACAGAGGAATGGCAGCAAGCGCGTAATGGTTTGATTACGGCTTCGTTGTTTGAGATGGTTATGGCACGAACAAAACAAGGGCAAAAAACGTCACGCTATCAGAGTGTGATGATGAAATTGGCGGGAGAAAGAATTACAGGAAAAACTGTTGATGAAGGGGCAACACTTTCTATGCGACGTGGGACAGAATTAGAACCAATCGCACGACAGCTTTATGGGGAATTTACACATACAGAACCTGAATGTATTGGCTTTGTTTTGGCAGATGACCGCAGACAAGGATTTTCCCCCGATGCTTTTGTGGGAAAAAATGGCTTATTAGAAATTAAAACAAAAAAACCTGAAATTTTGATCCCTCATTTCATGCAAAAGAGCTTTCCAGCAGAACATAAAGCACAATGTCAAGGGGGATTATGGATTTCTCAACGCGAATGGGTGGATTTAATGCTCTATTGGCCGGATATGCCTCCTTTGATTAAACGGGCTTATCGTGATGAAGCATATATTTGCAAGCTTGAAAATGAAATTAGCCGTTTTAATGAGGCTTTGGAGAAGATGGTACAGCAAATTAAATCGGTTGAGACAGGTTTTCATATAAGAACAGAAATTGCTTTGAAGGAGGGAGAAAGCGGGGAGTTTGGAGCGCATGCAAGACGTATGCTGGAGGGCAAAACAAGAATGAGGCGGGCAAGAAAGGGATCTTGTGTAGCGTTGAGGAGAGGCAAAGTTCTATAAAAAGGAAAGAGCAGAGGGGGAAAAGAGCAAAGCATATGTTGGAAGAGGGTGCTAAATAAGGGGGCGCAAAGAGTGCAGGGAGCACAAAGAGCTTGGTCATGAATGTGAAAGCATGGTGGGAAAATGGGGAAAGAAAGGGT
>NZ_JBHIRO010000004.1:71735-134163 GCF_042197165.1 Bartonella sp. AA23NXGY
GGAGCCGCAATGAAAGGGCTGAGTTGCTTTTTCATTGTGGTGACAATGGTGTACGTTATGCTTTCGTTCTTGGGGGGAGAGAGCTTTGCGGGGGCTTGGGGGATTTTCTTAGCCGATATGGAAAAGGGGGAGATACGCGGCTTTGGGAAGAGAAATGTTGGAGCGGGATGAGGAGGAAATGGTGGGGATGAAGGGGGCAGGTCGTTATCCTGTGACTTGGAGTGACACGAAAGCATGCTGGAGAACAAAAATGAGGTTTAGGGGGAAGGGAAGCAGCAGTGCAGACAGGTTCCAACCTATAAAAAGGCACGTTCAAGGAGGAAAAGAGCTGGTTTTTGTGTTGGAGGAGGGTGCAAGCAAAGAGCGCAAAGAGTGCAGGGAGCACAAAGAGCTTGGTCATGAATGTGAAAGCATGGTGGGAAAATGGGGAAAGAAAGGGTGCTTGGAGCGCATGCAAGGCGGCGCGGTATGCTGGAGGGGAAAACGAGAATGGGGAGTAAGGCTAAGTGTTCAGAGGTATGGAGGCTGTGATTTTGGGTGCTTTTGTGGTGAGTGTTGGGGGGGGGGAGCCGCAATGAAAGGGCTGAGTTGCTTTTTCATTGTGGTGACAATGGTGTACGTTATGCTTTCGTTCTTGGGGGGGAGAGAGCTTTGCGGGGGCTTGGGGGATTTTTTTTAGCCGATATGGGAAAAGGATGTAGGGGCATGAGAAAAAGTCTGTGTGGAGTCAAGTGGGCTTGTTGGGGAAAAGATTGGGGGCAGGTTGTGGAAAAAAATAGAGGGGTGGAGGAAACGGGAGAATAAGAAAAGAACGGATAGAGACATTATAATCTCTATGTTTTTCTACACTACCTTGTTATAGAAAATCAAAAATTACCACACCTTGTGAATTCACTGTGGGACTGATCTTAAAGCTCTTCAGATTTTACAAAAATAACTATCAATAGAATATGAAGGGAACGGCAATAACAGCTAAGGCGGTCATTATTGCAAATAAAAACGCTGGAATCTTTAACCTAAATCACCAAAGTATGTTAATCGGAAGAGACATTTATAGATCACTCTGTTTCATTAAGTTCCTCTAATCAAAATACCGAAATATAATAATGGTACCGCCAATATATATTACGAAAAATAGTATTAGAGCAATGACAAAGACAGCTATTTTTTTTAAAGGTGATATTAACACTAAACCTATATTATCTCGGCTTTTATTACTTTCAGAAGCCTTGTCATTATCTTTAAAAGTTTCATGATAGAACTGATTGTAAGCAGCTCTCTTTTGAGGATCTTTAAGAACTTCATAGGCTTCACAAATTTTTCTGAATTTTTGTTCTGCTTCGGTACTAGAATTATGATCAGGGTGGTATTGCAGAGCTAATTTACGAAAAGCAGATTTTATCTGTTTATCGTTGCATGCGTAGCTTACACCAAGAATTCCATAATAATCGTCTTCATTTACTATCATTAAATACAGCTACTTTGTGTATTGCTCTTATTTTATAAGATCGTTTAATTGATCTCTTTTGAATGTATCGACATGTGTTATTTTTATGTTAGAAATATGTGCAAAAACATGTTTAATGAAAATGGCTATAGTGATTATACTGTATCTAGATGAGAGGAGATACAGTTCAAAACGCTTAAAAATGCAGGGTGTTTTTAATATCTTAGAAATATTTTTTACAAAAATAGATTAAAAGAGAGACGATAAATCAAATGTAAAAGGGACGGCAATAATAGCCAAGGTTGTCATTATTGTAAATAAACAGGCAGAAACCTTAAATCTAAAACGCCAAAGTAAACTTATGGGAACAGACATTATCGTTGTTATTACGAATGCTACGATAAACCATTGCAGGAATAAGTTCATTATATTAATTTCATTATTAAGACGATTTTGTTTTAGTTCTTCCTCTCAAAACACAATCGATAATAGAAAAGCCATAATAAACAGGAAATTTTCCACCTGGACAAGCGCTAACAGAAAATTGTTCAAGCTCTAACCATTCTCTTTCGCGTTCTTTTTCTAATAGCTTCTTTTTTATTTTCTGTCTTATATATTCTTTTGAAATACAATTGATCGGAGAAGTACTTCCAACAAAAAGACCATCTGTTGTACATCCACTCGTTGTATGATGCGTAAATAAAACAGCGCTTATTACGATAGCGAAGAAAATAAAGTGTTTAAACATAAGGTATTTATTGTCGTTTGTTTCTGATGAGCTTTTATAAGTCATTTCTGTTGAATAAATCAATATGTGTTATTTTGTGTTGGTAAAATACAACAAATTGTATGATAACGTTACTGTACTTTGGCACTCTGTATCTAAAGATGGCGATAGATAGTTCAAAGTGCTTGAAAATAAAAGATATCCTTTGAGAAGCACTTTTCATAAAGTTATGGAATGAATAGATCAAAGTTTATGGTAATTTTGTATATTCTATGATAACTTTGTATAAGATCTCAATTTCATGATCAAGTTTCTCAAGTTCTTTCTTGTTTTTAACTATACGCTCTTGATATGTCTCTATGTGTTTCATAAGGTTTGAGAGATGTGTATGCTTATGAGAGTGTTTTGCTTCATTCACATGTCGCATTGCATCTATTTCTAATTCTATAAGGGTGCACAGAGTATTAAATACATGATGTCGTTTTTTGATTATATTCTGCCATTTTTTTATTATATTGACATGTTTTTCATAGAGCGGTTGCGATAACTGCTGCTTGTTTTCCAAAAAAATGTTTTTTCTATCCAGAGAATTTGGTAGAATTTTTCTTCCCACCAGCGACTTCCATTAACAAGGAAAATGCGGAAGAATCTCTCTCTTTCTGTAATTTCTTTTGAAGAGAACACTTCATTCGAATGAGTATATCCCTTTGAAGAATAAAAAAGATGCGTTGTTAAAAGAGCGATAATTAAGACGCTTCTCAATAAAGACTGTTTAATTAACATTGTTTTTTATACCTTCTTTGTGCCTGATTATAGTCATTGTGAGGGGGGCTTAATGGTTCTTTAGAAGTATTTTGAAAGGCATTTTATGATCCGTTTAAAGATTTTTTAAATACTGCTTCCATTTTTCAAAAGTGCTATATCTTACGGGCGGTTTTACATTTTCTTTGGGCATCATGGCAAGGTATACCTCTCTAGCCATAACGCACATTGTTGCTGTGTTTCTAAAACGAGTGAGTTCATTGCCTATTATGAGCAGCTCTGTCTGGAGAGTTTGTTCTTTTCGACTAATGCCATTAGGGGAATCCAAAAATTTTTCTGCGTACGCAAACATTGGATCATCAAAGTTTGTTTCAAACTTTGCTTTGAGGAAAATATTTTCTATATAATCCCAATTTTTCCTGTATTTCATCCCGTTAGCTTTAAAATCCTTCAGTCTTGTTGGTAAGTCGTTAAAGGTAAGTGTGGGCATCGTTTTATCACCTTGCCATAAATCAAAAAAACGTCCACAAAAAACAAGCAATATGTGATAATGTTTAAAAATATTGAATTCTGGAGGATTACTGGGCAATGTTATTAAATGCCTCCAAAATTGACTTTTGTCATGGGGTATGTCTACAGTCCATTCCATATACGCTTTTAAATATTCTACCTCTTTTTTTGCTTTTTCTAATTTCTGAGAATATGCTAAAGGAGTGTAATTTTCATGGACATATTTTTGGTAAAGCCTATCGTATTCAGCAAGGTCGCTTACTTGAGTACAACCCAATAATATGAATACAGAAAAAAACGTTATAAATATTATGACGTACGTTCTGAATAATAATTTCATCATTTTAACTTTTAATGATTATCATGAATATTTAATTGATTTCTGTTAAATAAATCAATATGTGTTATTTTTGTGTTGAAAATATACGTAAAAACGTATTTAATAAAAATGGTTATAGTGATCATAATGTGTCTAAATAAAGGTGTGGTACTGGCTAAAACCCCGCATATGTGGGGTTTTAGCTTATTGGAGGAGATATGACAGCAGAAAATATGCAGAATATATAAGGGGATCTGTAGACAAAATGGTTGTCCTAGGGTGGGGAGAGTAGGCAATATCCAAAATACTCCAAATGAAATATACTTGTTGTTGTACATTCACGCACTTGTTTTAATAAAGATATCTCGCTCTAAGCTCATTTCACAGCCATTTTATGCCGGCGTTCATAAATTTCATACTGCCGCTTGTGAATAATATCGTGAGGGGTATAACGGTCAAGCCCCGTAGATTATAAACCCCAGAGGTTATAAAACCCTGTAGATTATAAACATTGCGCACCCTATCTTACTTTATGAAAAAGTAAGTTGGTATTATTGGGGCCCGTTGCCAAAATTGCGGCATGGGCTGTAGCTCTTGAGACGATTCATAATCTCGTTTACTGGGAGGCTTCTTACGAAGAGATATGCTTTTCTTGGAAAGTTTCTCGCCATACGGATCTTTCTGCTTGTGAAGTGTAAGCGAAGAGGGGTGATTAATTTCAATAGAACAGAGGGAGAGAGCTTTTCGCTCTTGGGGCTCTTATGCAAGACGAATAACGCTATCCGTATCAATCAAAGTATTCGTATAAAAAAGATGCGTGTTGAAAGAGGGATGGCTTAGAACACGTGGAAAATCATAGTGTATAAAATTGGTAATGAGGGATCTTCTTTGAAACCGCGGGCTATCAATTTTCTGGTATATGGGATGTCTGGTATATGGGATTTTTGCCATATGGGAGCGTGGGGTGGCTTCTTGAAAGCTTCACTGTGGAGGGGTATCACTGTTTGTTTTTTTTCTTTTGGTAAGGGGTGGGGAGAATGGGAAAGGCGTTGAGAGGAGGTTCTGGAAATGGCTCTGTTAGATTTGTTGTAAATGACGAATAGGATCGATGAAGCTTATTCTAATTTTTACAGGGAATACTTGTGTTGCTTGAGGTGGGTAGAGAGGCTGGAAAGATAAGATTATTCGTTTTGGGGCGGATAAAGGTATCAATGGGATATGTTCAAACAATGAGTTTATAATAATTCATTATTGAGATTTAATTTGAATTTCAATGAGAGCCCGAAATAGTGTGAGATGTTCTTATTTCAACCCTTCTTATTCAGACGCTCTTATATTGAATCAAGTAAAATCGTTTGTTTGCATATTACAAACAGGGTGAGCTTGTGGGGAAAAATATTCAAGAAATAAAATATTGAAAAAATAAAAATGCCTATACCGTCTCAAGTGCTAAGAGCTGTTGCAACAGTGAGGCTTGGTAAAGAGAAGGAGTAAAGGGGGACAATCTTACAGAAATGAAAGAGAGGGGAGGCAAGGAAAGGGGAGGGAGGCAAGGGGTGGGGGGATATTCTTTGGGGGCGGTCAATTTCAAAAGCCGTTCGTAAGGCATTTTAGAGATTAAGCGTGGCATTGAGGCTCTTGATTTTGAAGCTACTGATTTTGAGGCTATTGAAGCGCATGGTTTAAAGGATGGAGGATTTGATGAAGCCGATGAAGGTTGGGGGAAAAGATTTAGGCTTATAGGGAAGACTTATAAGGGCAAGAAGAGAGAGGCAAAAGAAGAATAAAATGGTGCTGCGAGAGAGGATTGAACTCTCGACCTCTCCCTTACCAAGGGAGTGCTCTACCACTGAGCTACCGCAGCCCTTTTCAATCTTTGCGCTGTCTTGTGCCATATTGTCAGAAAATAGGCAAGAGAACATTTGTATATTCTTGCAAGAAAACGTATCTTATGTCATGACATATGTTTCTTATATGCTTAAATATTTAAGGTTATGAGTTGCTTGGATAGAAGCTCAACACTGTTTAAAAGGTTGCGCAATGACACAAATGCATCAAAAACAAAAACAAAATGAAATTAATCATCAAGATGAAAAAGCAAAACGACGTCAAGAAAGATTGGCACAACAATTGCGTCAAAACCTGAAACGTCGAAAAGAGCAAAGTCGAAAAAGAGCACAACCAGAGCTCTAAAATGCAAAAAGCTCTAAAATGCAAAAAAATGTTTTTTAGTAAATTTTTGCAACCAAACTTCTCAATAATTTGTTCTCATAGTTAGAATGCGTTCTAAAACGATTAATAAAGCATAACTTCCCGAAGGGGGACAATCCTTTGGAAGGGCAGGCACAAAGGAAAAGAGGGAAAACACGATGGATTCTATTCAAATTGTTGGGGGAAAAAAACTTCAAGGAACAATTCCTATATCAGGGGCAAAAAATGCTGCATTGCCTCTTATGATTGCGGCGCTGCTGACAGAAGAAACGCTCACTTTAGAAAATATTCCGCATCTGGCCGATGTTGAATTGCTTATTCGTATTCTCAATAATCATGGTGTTGGATATGCCGTTGATGGACAAGAGTTTAACGATGAATGTGTGAATTCAAGAACAATTCATTTTACGGCGCAAAAAATAGCCACAACACGGGCACCATACGAACTGGTGAAAAAAATGCGTGCAAGCTTTTGGGTTATCGGACCACTGCTTGCACGATGCGCAGAGGCTTATGTTTCGCTTCCTGGAGGATGCGCTATTGGAACAAGACCTGTCGATTTTATCCTTGAGGGACTTAAAACTTTAGGCGCACAGATTACTATCGAAAATGGATATGTTCATGCAAAAGCGCTAAAGGGGTTAAAAGGTGCTCACTATCGTTTCCCTAAAGTCACTGTTGGTGGAACCCATGTGCTGCTGATGGCGGCGACAATGGCAAAGGGAACAACCACTCTTGAGAATGCAGCTTGTGAGCCAGAAGTGACAAACCTTATTCGAACCCTGAATGCTATGGGGGCTCAAATAACCGGTGAAGGAACAACAACGCTTACAATTGAAGGGGTTAAAAAACTCAACGGTGCTAGAGTACGCGTTATTGCTGATCGAATCGAAGCGGGAACATATGCAATGGCTGTTGCTATGACGGGAGGAGATGTCTTTCTTAAAAATGCAAATCCTAATCATCTCACAAAGGTGCTTAAGGTGCTCCAAAAAACAGGACTCGAGATTCAAATAGAACCTCAAGGAATTCATATTAAGCGAAATCCAAAGAACACCAAAATTATGCCCGTTGATATTAAAACAGGACCTTATCCTGCTTTTCCAACTGATCTCCAAGCGCAATTCATGGCGCTCATGACACGGGCTGAAGGAATCGCGCATATTACAGAGACGGTTTTCGAAAATCGTTTTATGCATGTTCAAGAACTCAATCGCTTAGGAGCACAGATAAAGCTTGATGGGCAGACGGCAACTGTCTATGGAACAGAGAATTTGCAAGGGGCTCCTGTCATGGCGACGGATTTGCGTGCTTCTGTTTCTCTTGTGATTGCAGCATTGGCAGCAAAGGGAGAAACAATCGTCAATCGTGTTTATCATCTTGATCGTGGATTTGAGAGATTAGAAGAAAAATTGGCTCGTTGTGGCGCAAAAATCCAACGTATCACAGTGTAAAGCTTTCAAAGTGTAAACCTGTTAAAGATATGCTGAATGCTTTGCGCTGTGGTTGAGGGGGGCGATTGCTTGGGGGCGTTTTAACACAATGTTTGCTTGTTGGAGGGGCTGGGCTTGGGGCGCTGGGCTTGGCTGGTGCATTTTTAATGGTTTACTCTCTTGCTTGTGGAATTTTGGAGCCGTACATTCTTGATGATTTTCTCAATAGTTCTTTCAAATCTCCATCTTTCAAGGGTATGGCTTTTGTGGCTGCTGTTTTCTTTTCGGAATGGTTTTTCTTTCGTGTAAAGTTTTGCTTCTCTCACTCTTGAGGAGGCTCGTGATTATTGTCTAAGTTTCGTTCATGGCGCTCATGACGCGGGGTTGAGGGAAGCGCGTGAAATTACAGAGACGGTTTTCGAAAATCGTTTTATGCATGTTCAAGAACTCAATCGCTTGAGGGCACAGATAAAGCTTGATGGGCGAGAGAGCAACGCATCTCATAAAACAGAGAATTTGCAAGGGGGCCTCATCATGGCGACGGATTTGCGTGCTTGTTGTTTCTCTTGTGATTGCAGCCCTCTTACTCTTGTTACATTGGCAGCAAAGGGGGAAACAATCGTCAATCGTGTTTATCATCTTGATCGTGGATTTGAGAGATTAGAAGAAAAATTGGCTCGTTGTGGTGCAAAAATCCAACGCATCACAGTGTAAATCTGTAAGACGTCTCTCAAAAATGGCTTTGGGAAGGGGTGATATGTTGTTAGGTGTGCTTTTGGGAGGCTTGATCTCAAAAATAAAGGGTTATTAGTCCTCTCAATAAACGTGGGTTTTATTTCATGGTTTTGGAGTTTTTACGAGCGGGCATAAAAGTTTGAGAGGCGGGGGTGGAGCTCATAAAATAAAGACTGTTTTTAAATTTTATTGCTAATTTCATGAAATTACTTTATACCTTAAAGGGTGACTTTGGTCGTCTACGCAGCGATCAGTAGGGTCTGAAAGCCCTAAAGTTCGATCATAAAATGAACCTACTCTTGTAGGTATCTCGGAATTCTGGGAGTTTTTGCTATGTCTAGGTGCTCTCTAGCACTAAAAGCAAAAAAAGCTGACTGAACTCAGTACTTTCAGACTCCCAGAATACGCATAAGAGGCGCTCGCAACCGGCAGTGGAGCTTGACGTGCAAACTAAAAATCCACACTTTAACGATATTTCGATAGGCAGAAAAATTCGCTTTAAAAGAGCAATGCTGGGAATGCCGCAAAAGAAATTAGGTAGCCAGTTAGGTGTGACTTTTCAACAAATCCAAAAATATGAAAAAGGCTCTAATCGTATAGGAGCGGGGCGTTTACAAGAAATTGCTGATATTCTCAATGTTCCCATTTCTTTTTTCTACTCCGATCTCTCAACAAAAGAAAATGTCTTGTATTGCTGTGATGATGAGATCTCAAGCAAAGAAGAGCACATCCTTTTGAAAAGTTTTAGAGAGCTCAAACCTAAAAAGCAGAAAGCAATTTTAAGATTAAATTTTCGTTAGAATCAAAAAAAGATTAAAGAGGCTCTTGCTAAATAATAAATTATTATATAAAGCTTTTTCTAGAGAAGGGGGTTAACATTTCTCCTCCCCCCCCCCCCGCAGAAATGTCCAAATAAAACCTCCTTCTCATCGTTTTAAAAATCACGAAAAATTTTATCCTTTATCCTTTATTTTTTTTAAAAGAGTGACTTATTTGTGCTAGAAAAGTTGCTGTATTAGGCAAATTGGAGGGCGGGGTGTTTTTAGTAGGGATTTGGGAAGGGCTGGAAAAGTCGTCTTGCCAAATAGAGTTCTCAAAAGAAAATCTTGGAAAGAAACTATCAAAGGGGTGGCTTAAAAGAAGCTACCAAAAATCCGGAACTTCAGGCTTTAAATGAGGACCAATCCGTACCGCTGAGACCTTTTCTGCTAAACCGGTGCGATCTGAAATCTCAACCGCTAAACCACAAAGGGTGGCGGGACCACACGCCGGTTCAAAACGATCTTGCTTCGTCTTATAAAGAAAACGGTGTAAGGGTTCTTCTTTATCCATTCCAAGAGAGGAGTTATAATCTCCACACATGCCTGCATCTGTTAAATAGGCGCTCCCACCTTCTAAGATCTGCGCGTCAGCCGTGGGAATATGCGTATGGGTGCCAACGATAACACTCACACGACCATCAAGAAAATGGCCAAAACATTGCTTCTCGCTTGTCGTTTCTGCGTGAAAGTCAAAAATAATCGTATCGGCTTGCTCCATCAACGAACAGGCAAGCAGAATATTTTCCGCTGTTTCAAATGGATCTTCTACTTTACACGGCATAAAAACGTTGCCCAACAGATTGGCGACAAGAACACGGGCGCCATTTTTTGCCGTAAAAACACCAGAACCTTTTCCAGGAGTTTCTTTCGAAAAATTGGCAGGGCGTAAAAAACGATCACTCTCATGGGCATACTGCAATGCTTCTTTGTGAGAAAAAGCATGATTACCTGTGGTGACAACATCAACACCGGTCATCAAAAGATCTTGATACGTTTCTTGTGTGAGACCAAAACCACCAGAGGCATTTTCACCATTTACCACAACAAAATCAAGCTGCCATTTCTCAATCAGTTGAGGAAGGTATTCAAAAACAGCTTTACAGCCTGTGCTACCAACAATGTCACCTAAAAATAAAAAACGCATAGGCGCTTTAATCACATTTTAACATTTTAAGAAACCTTTTTCTGTAAAAATTCCTTGTACCTGTAGATCATATTCTGTCGGAGGAATAGAGGAAACCTCCTGACATGAAAATCCTATGCCCCATAATATCATTTGATGCCCTTGTTTTTCAAGAGCTGCAACAGCACGGTCATAGTATCCTCCTCCATAGCCAAGACGGTGACATTGACGATCAAATGCAGAAAGCGGAACAATAATATTATTGGGGGCAACAACGTCATTGTCTGCACCCGGACCAAAGGTGCCAAAACGCATGGGCTCTAAAATTGTGCTGGGCAAAAATGCACGGAAAATCATGGTGGTGGAATCAAGAACTGCTGGTAAGGCTAAATGCCCACCGCGTAACGCTACAGCATCCAGTAAAGGACGCGGGTCAATTTCCGATTTAATGGGCCAATAGCCTGCTAAAATGAGGCGTGAAAAATCGGTTCCCTTCTTTTCAAGGTATTCAATAAAGTGGCAACAAGCACGCTGCGAAAAGAGTGCACGCTCTTCTGTTAAAAGAGCATCACGACGCGATAAACCGCTTTTGCGTTGCTGTGTGCGAAGGGATGAAGCAGATTCATAGAGGGGATTATTTGTCATTGTCTCGTCAATTGTTTTATAAGATGCTGGTATTTTATCCATTGTTGGCGTTTTGTAAATCTCTGTTAGGACAAGAGCTGTGCTCATGAAAAAAAAAGCATGAAAAAAAGTGTGTGCTCTTTAGGGGGTATTTTGGTGCGACAAGCCGCTTTTGCGTTGCTGTGTGCGAAGGGATGAAGCAGATTCATAGAGGGGATTATTTGTCATTGTCTCGTCAATTGTTTTATAAGATGCTGGTATTTTATCCATTGTTGGCGTTTTGTAAATCTCTGTTAGGACAAGAGCTGTGCTCATGAAAAAAAAAGCATGAAAAAAAGTGTGTGCTCTTTAGGGGGTATTTTGGTGCGACAAGCCGCTTTTGCGTTGCTTGCGTGCGAAGGGGTGAAGCAGATTCACAGAGGGGATTATTTTGTAAGTGCTGTCTGTTTTATAAAATAAAGCTTATCGTAATTTTTATTTCTTGAAAAGAGAGTATCGTCATTGGTCTTATGTAAAAGGACGCTCTCAATTTTAGCTGGAAAAATTTGATGTAAAAAAGTTATATAAATAAAGGGTGATCCACAACAGCCGATGGAAAAAGCTGATCCCGGGAACCTATACAAATAGGTGGGCGCCATATGAAAAAGCCCACGGGCTTGATCAGGGACAGCTCCCTTGGAGATCATTAAGGTCTCAGGAATACATTATTTCCTGTCGAGAAGCGCAGAACACCCTCCTTAATATAAAACAATTTCAGAGTTTCTGCTAGAGATAAAATAACCTCGCTCTCTTCTTTTTCATAAAGTATTTCAGGAGAGATTGATGATATTGTCGGTGGTTGCTCGAAATGGCTGTATGATGGATGGCTTATTCAAAGTAAAAAAGCAAAAAATATGAGTGGGGGTGGGTGTTTGAGTGACGTAGAACGGTTTATTGCCAATTGCTTGATTTTTATGTTTCGGGGGGAATGTTTCTGGGAGCTTTGAAGGGGAAATATTTTTTATTTAAGGATGTTTGTTGAATTGATATTGCTTCTTTGAAGTTTTTTCCTTGTAGGGAATATTTCAGTGCTGTTTTATCAACTTTGAGGGCAAATTGTGAACGCTTTTCGTTTCTATGATTTTCTAAGTGTAAAAAGGTATCTCCAATCATGGGGTGAAGGCTATGAGAGTGTTCGTGAAGAGCGAAATATAGTAAAAGATAAATATTTTTTGTCTTTAGAATGAAGCAAACACAATAAAGAGGTGATAAAATCTAAAAAGGGAGGAAACATGAGACTTATCAACTTTAGAAAATTATATACTTTTACTTTCAAGGCGACAATTAAAGAACCTGTTAAGCCCTATATGGTTTCAATTGTTAATGTTGAAGATCTAACAGATATCACTGTTTTTACAATAAACGATGGTGATCCTGTTAGACTTTTTTTAGAATTTGTGAAAAAAATAGAAAACAGTACAAGATTTTATGCTTATAACCTAAACTATGATTATGCTATTATTCGATCTTGGTGTCATTTTAATCAAAATGATCTTATAACACCTAAATTTTATGATTTTATCTCGCAAAATGCTAGAGTTCTTAGATCGGAACTTGCATTTCAATCAAATAAATCAAAAAGAGTTTATCTATTCGATTCATTAGAGTTATTTTTAGTTCCTTTGCAAGACATAATAACAGCTTTTACCGATTTAAAACAAAGTGAATCTTCTCTCTTTGAGTGCATTGATGATGTTATTATTCATCAAAATGATATCGATTGCTGTGTGAATGAAAGCAAGGGATTAGCCATTGCTCTCAAAAAAAGACTCCAATGGGGAAGAAATAAAATGACTTTTGCAGCTGATGCTAAAGCTGTATGGTCAGAAAAAATGTTTAAAAAATTTACAAAAATTAAAGCAGAAACATATTTATTCCCATCTTTAGAAGAAGGTGATGATTATATTTTTAGAAAAGCAAATGACGGTGGTTTTTGTTTTTTTAATAGATATATGGGTAAATTCATAAATAAAGAAATTGAAATTTATGATGTCAATAGTATGGGCCCTGCTATGATGTTAAAACAATTACCTATAGGGGCACCTCTTTATAAAAAAGGTAAAATTGAAACTAATGACTTACACCCTCTAGGTCTTCAAAGATTTTATATAAATTCAGCAGAATTAAGAGAAAACAAAATACCTATTTTAAATAATAACACACAATCATCATCTGGGGGTGTTGAATATTTACAAATTTTATCTGAACACGAATGTGAACATAAAAAAATATTCATGTTAACATTACAAGAATTTGAATTGTTTAAACAATCTTATCACTACCAAAATTTGGAATTATTAGATGGTTATCTCTTTCAAGCAAGAGATGACCTTTTTACTGATTATATTGATGAATTTTTTGAATTGAAAAATTCTTCAGATAAAACAATCAGCAGAATAGGAAAAATGTTTCTTAATTCATTATGTGGAAAAATGGCTGAACGTCCTCATAGAATTAAAAGATATATCGAATTTGAAAATGATGTTCTTAGATTTATTTGGGGTGAAACAATATTCCAAAAATGTGGTTATTTGCCAATTTCTTTATTTGCTGGAAGTTATGCTCGTATGTTTTTAATTGAGTCTATTTACAAAATTGGACTTGAAAATTTTATCTATTGTGACACTGATAGTATCCATTGTTTCAAAACTGAAAATGCTAAAAAATTAGATATTCATCCCTCTAAAATAGGGGCTTGGAAATTAGAAAATAAAAAGAAAATTATAGCAGCTAAATATTTAGCTCGTCGTCGGTATTGTTTGCAATTTGAAGATAATACCTTTCAAGCAGTTTGCCCATATATACCTTCTGACAAATTAACGCCTCATATCAAGTCATTGGATGATTTTCAACTTGGTAAAAGCGTTAAAATGACAGATTTTAAAATGGGTGTTGGTGGTCTATACCCAATAGAAAGATTTGTTCCAATTTAAAGGAAAATAGGAAAGTGACTATACTGGGAGATGAAAACGTGCATAGAAAGTCGTGATGGTATCAAATTTTATCCTGTTATGGCGTAACATACTGTTATTTACTGGCAATATAAGGTTGCTATCCTTGATAGGTTCAATGTTTTTATGTGTGTGGTCAATGTCCTTAAGTTTAAGAAAATCCCATATGTGGGAAACCAAGTGAAGTCTACTAGAATTCGGATTGTTTACAGTCCGAAGTGGGTTAAGAGACTTCGTGCTTTAAGGTGTGGGGAGGATATGCATTGGCAATCGCTTGATTTTTATGTTTCGGGGGGAATGTTTCGGGGAGCTTTGAAGGGGAAATATTTCTTATTCAAGAATGTTTGTTTAACTGACGTTGCGTCTTTGAAGTTTTTTCCTTGTAGGGAATATTTCAGTGCTGTTTTATCAACTTTGAGGGGGGAAGAGAGCCGATATGGTATGTGCTGCTATGGTTTTATAAAAATAAAAAAAAAGACGATGACTATTTATCAGAGGGGCTAAGCGATGTTTTAAGCTTTTTTCAAAAAATATTTTTTGAGGATCGTGTTTTATCATCTTTTTATCCATGATGGAGGGATAGTGAAAAAAAGAGGCGGTGTGAAGAGAACGCAGGCGTGCAGCGTTTTTTTGCTATGAGAGAAATTCTGAAGGAAGTATATTGGAAGTGTTTGGACCCTGCCTTCAATACAAAAAAGGTCCAAATTCAAAAAAGACATTGTCAATTGCTTGGGGGGGGAATTTCTTGGGATGGTATTTGATGGCGTGTGCAGGGACTGAGTTTATTGAGTGGAATGTGAAGCCGGCTTGCGTCTTATCTAGGTTTGAAAGGATGTCGTAAAGTGTCTCGTTCTTGAATGGTTTTAAAGAGCTTGGGGTGATTGTTCGTCTAACAGAGCTTGCACGCGCTTTTGAATTCTGCGCATTTGTGGATAGTAATCCAATGCTGTTTCATAAGCTTTAAGAGCAAGTTTTGGACGCTCCGTTGCTTCCATGACAACGCCAAGTTCAAAAAAAGCACTATAATTGCGCGGCTCAAGTTCAAGAGCATGGTTGAGATCAAGCAGGGCAAGCTTGAAATCGTTCAGTTGAATGTGAATCCAAGCACGCCTTACCCAAGCTTCAGAATGAGTAGGTAAAAGTGCAAGAGCATTGTCAATATAATCAAGCGCAAGTCCATAATCGTCGCTGTTGAGTGCATTTTCAGCCCATGACATTAAAAGATCAATCGTCTCACTCCCCGATTGGGACCATAAATGTTGAAGTTGTTGACTGATCTTTTTCGCTTTAGCAACATCAGCACAATATTTCAACTCTTTGAGTAAACGTGAAATTTCTGCTTCTTTGCGCTGCTTAACTCTGTCAACATGGGAAAGCTGCTCTTTGTCAAGATCTTCAAGAATAACCGCCGAGGAATCAGAATCGGAGGGCGTTGAGGAAGGGGGAGGAGAATTGGGAATAAGATCATCTAACGGTAAAAGCGATTGTGGAGAAGGCCGATCTTCAGGAAGAGAAGGAGGATTTTGCCCATAGCTCGAGGGAACAAAACAAAAAACGCCAACAAAAAAAAGAAAAAACGCGCGCTGAAAAATACAGAAAAAACGCAGCTGAAAAAATCGAAAGGCTTTTAAAAAAATAGAAGAATCCATAAAAACAAGCCCCCAAAAGATAAATCACCAAATATTATCAAATACTAGACTTGTAATCAACGGACTTATAACCAAAAAAACGCAATAAAATTTTTCTAAGCCTACAATTAAAGTAGGCATAAAAACATTGATCCTAAAGAAATTAGTCCTAAAAGAATTAGCCCTGACGTGCTCTAAAACGTGGGTTCGTTTTATTAAGAATATAAACACGACCCTTACGACGCACCAAACGATTGTTACGGTGGCGCTCTTTTAGTGCTTTAAGCGAATTTTTAATTTTCATCATATTCACCGTTTAAATAGTTTACGTAACACAATACTATAATACAATATTAAAACACGAAAATACAATATTACAACCCCAATAGACTGCTTACTCTATGAGCATTGCATTGCGATATCGTACTTGCATGATAACATCACACGATACACCTTTTCACTGTGATCACAAAAAGAAAAGCGCACTCTTAAGGTACGCATTAACCACTTCATTAGCACAACGATAAGTGAAAATTGCAAAAAAGTAGGAGAGATTTAACAAGAAGTCTTATTCTTGTCAAGGGTATATCCCTTACAAATTCCTTAGGGTGTGTTAATGGTTGCCTTGAAGGTAAAAATTTTCTCGTAAAAAAAGGACACAAAAAAGCACAAAGAGTGGAAAAAAGTAAAAGCCTTTTCAGCTTTAAACAAATAAGCTCTGTTAGGGAGTGTTGAAAGATCAGGAGCGCTGTTGAGCCGTTGGATTGTTGAAGTGGTGTGGGTTTTTGTCGTTAAGGGCAAGGTGTGGCTTCTTAAAACGCAAGGGGCTTGTTTGTGGGGGCTCGTGAAGCCCTATCAGGTGCATGCGCCGGCTGAAATGCTTGAAGTGGGGGGAAGAGGGGACGCCGTTGGATTGTTGAAGTGGTGTGGGTTTTTGTCGTTAAGGGCAAGGTGTGGCTTCTTAAAACGTAAGGGGCTTGTTTGTGGGGGCTCGTGAAGCCCTATCAGGTGCATGCGCCGGCTGAAATGCTTGAAGTGGGGGGAAGAGGGGACGCCGTTGGATTGTTGAAGTGGTGTGGTTTTTGTTGTTAAGGGCAAGGTGGCTTCTTAAAACGTAAGGGGCTTGTTTGTTGCGGGCTCGTGAAGGCCCTGTCAGGTGCGTGCGCCGGCTGAAATGCTTGAAGTGGGGAAGAGGGGACGCCGTTGGAATTGTTTCTTGTATTGGCTATACGCACATAATATCATGCCGATAGTTTCAAACGTCCCCTTATGAAAAATCTCATACCCTCAATATGGGTCATCAATAACTGGTAATCACATTAAATACGTCTAGAAATATGAAAATAAGGATTATGGTATTTTAATACCACGTTTTTCACGACTTTTTTTATTTATTAATTTCTTTATTACATTTTTGAATTGCTAAGTTTAGTCCTGTAAGCGCTTTACGGTACAGTTTTCGATATTTAATGGTAGAATAAACAAGCCAAACGGATAATGTTATTATTGCACAACCGACAATGATCCCTAGAATGCGCCCTAATATTATAGCTTCAGTCATTTTCTCTCCTTATTGTATTTTGATTAGCAACCGCTTCGTCTAGTTGTTTCATTACTTTTTTCAGTTTCTTCTTTACTATGATCCGTAGCACCAAAGAGATTGGTATCGAACCGTACAGAATTAATGCGCATATCAGCCCGATTGCAGTTGCTACATTCATCTGAGGTTTATCCGCACTGCCTAATATTGAGAGGAAAATGTATAAACAGATGCTTATAAAAATTATGAATATAAACTCTCTCAGTGAAACAACACCAGCCTTTAATGTTTCCTTAACTTCTTTTTGGATATCGAGGACTAAGTCCCATTGAGAAGATGTATCATTTTGTTCTTTTGGTGATGCATTTGATAGGTTTGGTTTTGTCATGTTGATATTCGTTTGTTTCTTGAGGGTTTTGTCTTTTGATAAAGCGAATAACTCAGTTTCTCAGACTATGTTTATGAAATGAAAAAAGATTTCTGTAGTTGTTAAAATGATAATACGAATGACTTGCTACGTCTGTAGCGCATCTTCCCTTTATTATTATGAGGCATGTACAATTTTTCGTGCCGCTGTATAAAAGATTCGTTTTGTGAGTACAATTATATTTTATGACTAAACTATAGGCGAAGAGGCATTTAATATTGAAGTGTTCATATTGGCTAGAATTTACTTAAGAGAAGCTTGATTGTTGATAGATCGGCACAGGAATCTTCGTCCTTGAGCGCGGTTAGGCGCGCAAATTTGAATAATGTAACTTTATAGGGGAAAGAACGAAGGCGATAGACATAACGGAGGTCACAAATATTACAAATGTTAAAGTGAGTGATATTTTAAGCGGTTGGTGTTTTAGCGTGTAAGCTAAATTTACGGTTTTCTTTCAGTGTGGAGTGTATGTACATCTGCTCTTTTAAGCCTTATCGCGAAATGAAATAAGGAGAGACGCTTCAAGCCCTAGAAAATACAACACAGGTAATATCGCCTTATGAGGGGAGAGAGGATATTGCTATGATGGATAAGCTTAGTACTGTAATTATATCTTTGACATGAAACTCAAGGGGTGGTGCGGAGCGGCGCTTGGCACTTTTGTGAAAGAATGAACACAAGAAGGGAGACTAGAGGCAATGAGAACGCATTGTTAGAATGCTCTCTATAGGCCGCAAGAGGTAAGTTTATCCTCTAAAGGTTGGAATTAAAAGGCTTAAAGATTGGCATTAAAAGAAAAATGAAGGGGCTGCGTATGTTATGGGGGAATATTTATGCTGTGGGAGGTGGAGGGGTAGTGAAGTTGGGGGCTGGTGGATTATTTTTAGCCGGGGGGATATTTTTGAGAAAAGGAAGGGGAGAAGAGCTAGGGGGTGGAGTTGAAGGGTTGGGAGCGCTTGTTGTACTGCTTGGATATTGGTGTGGAGTGAAGCTTTGTTTTTGAGGGCGGATGAGATGTTCGTGTAGGATGAAGCGGTTTGGAGGGGGAAGAGGTGATGTTTTTAAGAGAGAAGGAGCTTGTAGGAGGGCTTCACGCCCTTTCAGGGGAGAATTAAAAGGTTAGGGGCGCTTTTGAAGCCGATGGATATCGGTGTGGGGGGAGAGGTTGTTTTTTCAGTTCATTTGGGGGAAAAGTGTGAAAAAGTATTTGTATATATGTGGGCTTAAGATTTGTTGGCTGGTCCCAGTAATTGGATGATATGCCCCATTTTGCGGTTGGGGTGAACAGTGCTTTTGCCATATAAATGGATCGAGGTGCGCTCTTGTGTGAGGAAATATTTTAACGTGCTAAAATTGTTACCAATAAGATTGGTCATTTGGCAATCGCTATGGCGATAGGGACTGCCTAAGGGAAGTCCGCAAATAGCACGGATATGCTGTTCAAATTGTGAAGTTATGCATGCCTTTTGTGTCCAATGACCAGAATTATGGACACGCGGTGCTAATTCATTCACTAAAAGATGACCATTCGTTAAGACAAAAAGTTCAATACAAAGAACACCAACATAATCGAGGGCATCCATGACTGTTACACTGATTTCTTGAGCTGCTTTTTGCACGTCAAGTGGAATATGTGATGGAACAAAGGATTTATGAAGAATTCCATTTTTGTGTTGATTTTCAGGGCAGTCATAAAAAATATGTTCTCCTTGTTTTGTACGTGCCGAAAGAACCGAAATTTCCGATAAAAAAGGGACTATTTCTTCTAAAATACAAGGCTGTTCCTGAAAAGTCCTTAAGGCTTCGTCAAGGGTTTGTTCATCTGGGTGATCAAGCTTGATCTGGTTTTTTCCGTCATAACCAAAACGACGCGTCTTTAAAAGACCACGTCCGCCTAAGGTATCAAGAGCGGAAAGAAGAGAAGAAGAATTGTCAACAGCGTGCCATAACGCGGTGCCAATCCCTTGATCACGCAAAAATTGCTTCTCAAAAAGTCGATCTTGCGTGATCTCTAATGCTTTGGAAGAAGGATAAACAGGCTTACTCTTTTCTACATATTGAACCGTTTGAAGCGAAAGATTTTCAAATTCATAGCTGACAACATCACACTGAGAAATAAAATGATCTAAAGCTGATATATCGTCATAGGAGGAAACAATATGGTTGTTTGCTGTTTGAGCGGCTGGGCAATCGGCTTCAGGGCAAAAAATAACGGTTCGAAATCCTAATTCTGCGGCCGCTATGGCGAGCATCCGCGCTAATTGTCCCCCCCCGATTAAACCAATGACGCTGCCTGGAGGTAACATGGTGAAGGGAGTGGTGTTGGACGAGGTGGTGTTGGACGAGGTGGTGTTGGCTAAGGTGGTGTTGGAGGGAGTGGTGTTGGAGGGAGTGGTGTTGGAGGGGGTGGCGTTGGATGAGGGGGGGGTGGAAAACGGTGCCATTTTAAACCTCCGTTACAGGCGTTTGGGCGACATTGGCTGTTTGTTGTTGACGCCAATCTTCTAATCGTTGGGCGAGATCATGGTCATAAACGGCCATAACGGCTGCGGCTAAAAGGGCTGCATTAATTGCGCCTGCTTTGCCAATTGCTAATGTGCCGACGGGTATCCCTGCTGGCATTTGCACGATTGAAAGCAAAGAATCTTGACCAGAAAGAGAGTGAGAATGCACTGGAACGCCAAAAACAGGAAGAGGAGTAAGGGCTGCTAACATACCTGGAAGATGCGCTGCCCCCCCCGCACCGGCAATTAAAACTTTAAACCCTGCTTCTTTTGCTTCTTTGGCAAATTGATAAAGGCGTTCAGGAGTTCGGTGTGCTGAGACAATATGCGAACTATGAGAAATACCAAGATTCGTCAAAATATCTGCACTATGGCACATCGTTTGCCAATCCGATTGGCTCCCCATTAAAATCGCCACATCACATGATTTTTTCATCATTCTCTATCCTTTTCAAAGGTTCAATGCGATTCTTTATCATTATTTTTTTAAAGTTTTATATTCTTTTTGCAAAGCCAATTGATGACAGAGAAACAGTTATTTTTCAAATAAGGCGGAAAGCTAAAAATTTAAAGGGGATCTCGAGAGATGAAAAACTAAAGTATTGAAGGCATGAAGCACTTCTTGTGAGGGGGGAGGGGAATGCCACGGGGTGGTGTGGGACCCATGAGGCTGTTGAGCTTGCGGCATTGTCTTTTATTTAAGATAAGAGGGAAAAATGCATTGAGGAAAAGCCATTGATTATAAGTTTTTTTTAAAAAAATGTCTTATTTTTTATTTGCTAAAATAAACAAGATCACCATATGATATAAAATCTGTTGCAATTTGAAACATTGCTTATGAGAAAAAGAGATTTTTATGTCAAAAATGTGTTGCAAAATGAGGATATTCTTTTGAGAAAAAAAGAGATGTATATCTCTCGATTTCAAAGCCTATTTATTTTGTTGTTCAAGTGATTCTTTTGTGAGTGGGGGATATAATCTTTATAGGGGATATAATCTTTATAATTGTCGATATATCTTTAACAATGGCAGATATAAGGGGAAGCGAATAATCAACGCTTTTGTGCTTTTAACGCTTTTGTTGAGATGTGCTTCTGAGCGATTATATCGTTTTTTCACTTAAATATAATGGCAATATCAATCGCGAGTGACGAATTGTGAATAATAAATCCATGGTCTCTTTTTTGCCCAATTTTGTAATATGGTGAACGCTGAAATAAATAAGAGTTAAACAACGGATGTAAAGGAGATTTAAAAGCTATGTTTCTTCCATTTTTAATCGCTTTAGGTACTGCAGTAACGACTATGTGTGGTAAAAAAAATATAAGTTATGCTTTGTGGGCAATTTTATTCGTTGTCATTCTTCTCACTTTCAATCATCACGCAACTTCTACTTTAAATTTATCTTTTTGAGAGAATAGCCATGGAACATGTTGAACAAAAAAATCCTCACTTCGTCATCTTTATGAATACGCTAGGACTCTTTGGGTTATCTATTGTCTTGGTGGTGGCTTTTTATTATCAATTGGTAAAGTTTGAGTTACCTTGTCCCCTTTGTTTGCTGCAGCGCGTTGGATTGATGCTGGCAGGTTGTGGGTTCTTACTCAATATTCACCATAAGGTGAAAAATACCCATTATGGTATGGTTATTCTTGGTTGTATGGTAACCAGTGCTGTGGCAGCACGGCAAGTGTTTTTGCATATCACACCCGATGATTTAGGATATGGTTCAACGTTCTTTGGATTGCATTTTTATACTTGGGCTTTCATTATTTCTGTCCTTTGTATCTTTGCTGTCTCATTTGTCATGATTTTAGGCGAATTGGCACACAAGTTCAAAGAATTTTCTCCTTTTCCAGCCTTGAGTAAAACGGCAAGTTTCTTATTTGTGTTTTTGATTGCGGCAAATTTGATTTCTACCATACTGGAATGTGGTGGTGGGCAATGTGCCGATGATCCTGTAAGGTATGAATTGTTATCAAATTGGTTCCCTTCACAGTCTTGAAATTTTTTAATAATCCCTCATCATAATTTTTATTGTTAAAGAGGCGGAAATATTTAAGAATCCGCTTCTTTTTTATTTATTGGGAAGACATTTCAGCAAGATTGTTCGATAATCTGATCTTTTATACCAACGCTGGCTTTTATGAGCGCTGGCGATTGATATTTTTTTAGCGAAGACTTGTACTGTGAACCTTTTATGCTGTCTTTTGAGAGAGATGAAGGGATTGATTGGCTTGGAGGCGTTTGTAGAAGAAGCCCCAGACTTTTGAGCCGCGTAGGTTAAGAAGCCTCGTTTTTTAAAGGTGTATTAACGATAAAAATTTTTTGTTCTTGATTTTTCTTAACATTGTGTTAAATTGATCTTTGTATTCATTTTGGTGCTTCTAAAGCGTTTTTATTGCTTCTAGGGGGATTAATTTAAAATTTTGAAAGTTATGTGAATAATTTTCTGCAGAGGTTTGTTTATTAGAGGCAAACCTTTTTTTTTATCTAAGTTTTAGATGTTTTCTTTCAGTGTGAAGCCTTTTTTTAGAAAAAGGTAAGCGTCTTGATGATGACTCTCTTCTTTATTAATATATTGATTTATAATAATAAATAACCATTTTTTACCGTGAAGCGCGTTGCTGAATATAATAAAATTTCTCATCACCAGTTCTCTCATATTAAATCAATTAAAATTACTTGGCTTATACATCATAAGTGAGTGGGCCATGTGGGTCAAAACTGTACAAGAAAGGCATGCCTTTAATGAAGTGTCTCTTGAACCGAAGGCTGTCTGCAACATTGGGAGCTGGCAGAGTTTTTGTGATGATGCCGGCCTTGTTCTTCCATAAGCGTAAACTTGTTCTTCCATAAGCGTAAAGATAGGGGGGGCTGAATGGATTTTATATCCTTCATGGGAGCTTACCATTCCTTTACGGGCGGCGTTTTGCAAAATGGGTGTGATGGAGCGTTGAGAGATCTTTCTTTAAAACAAGCGCGTGAATATGCAACACAAGTCTATTCCTTTTGGTGCGTTTTGTATTACGAAAAAAATTGATTTATAAGAAGGAGTTATCGTTGTGGATGTTGAACAAGAAAAACGAAAAGCTTCTCTCATTTCAAACTTTCTTATAGTCAATTAATTAAATGTGCTCTTCTACGTTACAAAAAAGCACTGGGTGTAAATAAAAATTCTTTTAAAAGTCGTAAAATGCTTCTTATGCACCCTTTTGATCGCTAGAATTTGTCGAAAAATTTTATGCTGCTCAATACAATAATAAGGCGGTTTATATCTATGATTTAAGTGAAAATAGGGGGATTTAGATGAAAAGGGAGGCGAGATTTTAATGACAGTTGTTGAAAACGTTATTGTGTAATGCATTTTTTACAGATTTTCTGCTTTCTGTAAATATGTAAAAGCGTAAAAACGGAAATGTGCAAAAAAGGAAGCTGGGACTTTATGCGTGGTGTATGATTTTATCATGGCATGGAATGTGGAGAGAAGATTGGGGTGTGGGGATGAAGAGTTTTATGAAGGGGGGGAAGCTTGGATGAAGAGGCGGGTGTGTTGACGAGAGAGGAGAGAGGGTGTGGGGAAAGTTGTTTTTGAAGTGGGATTGACCGGTGCTTTGCGTGATCTTACTTTAGGGTGGTGAAGGGGCAAGAATATTTTAAAATAGGACGTATCTGTCGCGTTTGATGCAACATTATCCTTTGTGGTGTCGTGATCTGAAATCAGCAGGGGAATTGGCTAGAGTAAGAAGCTGTATTGTTGACAAACCTATGTTTACAAAGTGGTGCGGGGGGGAATTTGAAAGTTTCATTTGGCTGCTTTCTGTAAATGTGGAGAAGCATCAAACCGTTGATCCGTAAAATAAAAACGTATATCCGTAAAATGATGCGGAGGATTTATGCTTTGTGTGCTCTTTTGCTTAATCAGAAATCAACCATAAGATTGCTTTTTGTTTTTTCGGCTGGAGCTCTCTAAAATTTTTCAAAAGGGAATGTTCTTTTTCGCTGTATGTTTCTTGATCATAGTGTGCGGCATGTGTTGAAAGATTTTCTTTTGTGGCAATATCTGCATAAAAAAAGCTTATGGGAACATCCAGTTTTTGGGCGATTTTGAGTAAACACCCTGCGCTTACACGATTGAAGCCTTTTTCATATTTTTGGATTTGTTGAAAACTGACACCTAAATAGCTTCCTAATTCTTTTTGGGAAAGTCCCATGGCAATTCTTCTATGACGAATTCTTTTGCCTATCAAAATGTCGATAAAATTTGGATTTTTAGTTGGCACTTCAAGCCCCCCCTCCGGTTGCGAGCGCCCTCGCATTGGTATTCCGGGAGTCTAAAAGTACTGAGCTTAATCAGCTTTTTGCTTTTAGTGCTTAAAGCACCTGGACATAGCAAAATCTCCCGGAATTCCGGGATACCCGCAATGCGGGATAAATTTATGTATTAAGCTTTCGGGCTTTTAGCTCCCTATTTGATCGTTGCGTGGACGATCAAAAACACGTGCTTATCAATAAAGTAATTTCAGGAGATTGGCAAGAAAAATCAAAATAATCTCAAAGACTATAAGATTGGGTACTTTTTAAAAAAGTGCGAAATATGGATTATAAATCGCGTCTTTTGCTTAATCAGAAATGTCGAAAAATGTGGATTTTTGGTTTGCATTTCAAGCCCCCCTCCGGTTGCGAGCGCCCTCGCATTGGTATTCCGGGAGGTTGGATTCACTGAACTTAAACAGTCTCTTGTTTTTAGTGCTTAAAGCACTTGTACATAACAAAAGCCCCCGGAATTTCCGGGATAGCCATAATTGTTTATGTGTTAAGTTTTAAGGAATACAACTCCTTATTGACCGCTGCGTAGACGACCAAAAAACACAGGCTAATTCATAAAGTAATTTCAGGAGATTGGCAAGAAAAATCAATATCCCATAAAATGGCGTGATTTGGAGGGGTGTGGAGTGCTGGTTTGAATTTGACTTAAGGGGTATATGAATGGAATAATATTAATTGTTACTCTTTTGCTTAATCAGAAATCAGCCACAAGATTGCTTTTTGTTTTTTCGGCTGGAGCTCTCTAAAATTTTTCAAAAGGGAATGTTCTTTTTCGCTGTATGTTTCTTGATCATAGTGTGCGGCATGTGTTGAAAGATTTTCTTTTGTGGCAATATCTGCATAAAAAAAGCTTATGGGAACATCCAGTTTTTGGGCGATTTTGAGTAAACACCCTGCGCTTACACGATTGAAGCCTTTTTCATATTTTTGGATTTGTTGAAAACTGACACCTAAATAGCTTCCTAATTCTTTTTGGGAAAGTCCCATGGCAATTCTTCTATGACGAATTCTTTTGCCTATCAGAATATCGATAAAATTTGGATTTTTGGTTTGCACTTCAAGCCCCCCTCCGGTTGCGAGCGCCCTCGCATTGGTATTCCGGGAGTCAAAAATACTGAACCTAAATCAGCTTTTTGCTTTTAGTGCTCATCGCACCTGGACATAGCAAAAACTCCCGGAATTCCGGGATACCCACAAGAGTGGGTTCAATTGTACGCTAGGGTTTAGGGCTTTTAGTTCCCTGTTGATCGTTGCGTGGACGATCAAAATTACACTTTAAGTGATAAAGTAATTTCAGAAGATTGGCAAATGAAAATAGTTTTTATTTATAAACTTTATTTTTTAATGAGAGGCTTTCCGCCTCTCAAACTCTCCGGAACGCTCACCAAAATCATGAGATCAGACCCGCGTTTAATGAGGGGACTAACAATCCTAGGTTCTTAAGGTCAAGGAGACCATTACATGGCGCCTAACGGCGTCCTTGACCCCCAGAACTTAACGGCTTGTTTTGTCCCTCTCACGCGGCTCCGAAATCATGATTAGAAGGGGAGCTTAAAAACGTATATTCGTGAAAAAGGAGTAGAGGATTTGTGCATTGTGTATGCTTTTGGCATGGCATGGAATGTGGTGAGATAAATGGGGGAAAGAGTTTTTGTGAATGGAGTGGTAAGCTGGGATGAAGCCTGCGGGAGATTGAAGGGAGAAGAGAGTGTGGGGGCGGAATAGGAATGAACAGACTAGAGGGGGGTAAGAGGCGGTGGTGCGAAGGGATGCGTAAAGGATGGTGTGAAGGAGATAGCGCTTTGTTTTTATGGTACTTGATGAAGTGGTGTCATTTGAGGGGAATCTGAAGTCCGTGGGTGGGTGATCTGAAGTGCTTGGGGAGATTGGCTAGGCAAGAAGCTGGGGTAATACTATTGTTTATAGAGTGGTGCGGTGTGGAAGTTTCATTTGGCTTTATTCTGTAAATACGTAAAAGCGTGAAAACGGAAATGTGTAAAAAAGGAAAAGGCTTTATGTCGTTAGAGGCGTTGTGGTTAATGATACGCAATGTATAGGGATCGTGTTTTCGAAGGTAGGAAGAACAACATAAATGGAAAGAGTGGCTTAGAGGAAGCGTGTGAAGAGAGAGAAAATGGGGAAGGCTGTATGGGAAATGCGTAGAGTATGAAGTGTGGGGCAGTGAAGCATGTTGTGAATGGTGTGTGAAGAATGGAGAAGGTTTTTGAGAAAAGGAAGGGCTTCTGGCGTGGGGGGAGAGTGGTGTTTATCTGAAGGGCGCATGTTTAAGGTGTGGAAGGTGAGGAAAAGTTGGAGAGAGGATGATTGTGAGTAAGTTGTGGAGGGATTAGTCAGAGGTGTTGGGAAAATGCTTTAGGGGAAAAAATTAGCGTAATTTCTTGTCACACTGAAACCAAAATCATCATAAAAATTGAAGGAAATTAGCGGGTAAAATTGGTGGAAAAAAAGTTTTGATTCTTAAGGTGTGGGATGACGTTTTTTGAGAACATGAGAGAGTAAACTTGAAAAACCTTTCCCTTTTTGTGGAATTTTTATTCACAAACTTAAGAAAATAGGATATGAACGCTGGAAATAACGCGCAGCTTAACAAAATATGTGCACTGTAAAGGAAATGTTTGTTTATGTCAAAAGAAGAAGTTTTAGAATTTTCTGGTATCGTTACTGAACTCTTACCTAACGCGATGTTTCGTGTGAAACTGGAAAATGATCATGAAATTATTGCTCATACCGCTGGTAGAATGCGGAAAAATCGTATACGGGTGTTGGCCGGTGATAAAATCATGGTGGAAATGACACCTTATGATTTGACAAAAGGGCGTATTACATATCGCTATAAGTAGCCTCGTGGGTGGCTTGCACTTTTTTCTAAAAGCTATCATATTATTTCTATTATTTTTTAACAGTTTTTTAGTTTGCTTTTCATGAGTGAAAAAAGGGGAGTGTTTGAAGAGCCTTGAAAAACTGTAAAATCGATGCGGAAAAAGGATAAGGAGATCAATAGCGCTTAAAAGGGAGGCTAAAGGGGCGCTTAAAAGGGGGTGCTTAAGGGGGTGAGAGGGAAGTCAATTGTGAAGGGGTGGAAATGAGAAATATAAGAGAGTGGGGGGAAAAACGTTTGGCAGATACTCTTACAGAAGAAATTCATTTGGTGCTTGCCTCCGCTTCGCCAAGGCGTTTAGCGCTCTTGGCACAAATAGGGATTGATCCCCAGCAGGTTTATGCAAGCGATATTGATGAAACGCCAAAATTAAAAGAACATCCTGCAAACCTTGCCAAACGTTTGGCAAAAGAAAAAGCACTGAAAGCCCAAAAAATTTTGCGCTGGTACAGTCAGAATGGTCAAGACGAGTTGCAGAATGGTCAAGAAAAATTACCTGGACAGAAAATGATTATCTTGGCGGCTGATACGGTGGTGGCTGTTGGGCGGACCATTTTCCCCAAACCAGAAAGCGAGGATGAGGCTTATGAATGTTTACGATACCTTTCTGGGCGTTCGCATAAGGTCTATGGTGCCATTTGTGCGCTCAATGAACGTGGAAAAATAACCGTAAAATTGGTTGAAAGTCGTGTTCGCTTTAGACGCTTAACCTCTGCCATGATGAAGGCTTACCTTGCTTCAGGAGAATGGCAAGGGAAAGCAGGTGGCTACGCTATCCAAGGAAAAGCAGGGGCTTTTGTTGTCCATATCACGGGTTCTTATTCTAATGTTGTGGGATTGCCTTTGGCTGAAACAGCCGATCTCTTGACCGCTTATCACTATCCACTTTTCACTCACTGGGCTGAACAAACGCATTAGAAAAACTCTAAGGTAAGATCAATGCAAGGTGAAAAGCAACAAAAAGAGAAAAGCAAAAATGAAAAAAAAGCAACAGAAGAAAAGTTAATGAAGAAGCCAATGACAAAGGTGTGCCAAGAACAAAAAGAGCTAAATTTGCAAAAAGAGACCCGTCCTCCGCATCCTTGTCCTATTTGTGGTCAGATGTCACAAAAATCTTCTTATCCTTTTTGTTCCACACGGTGCCGAGCTATTGATCTTAATCGTTGGCTTTCAGGCTCTTATATTTTACCACCCCCACCACAAGTAAGTGATGAAGAAGAATAAAGAGTTCTCTTGAGAAAGAACGCTAAAGCGTTTTTTTGTGTGGAAACTGAAGGGGAGGCGCGCGGGATTATCGTAAATGTATTTAAGAGCTGGATTAACGGCTTGCTTATTATCGTCATTCGCAAAGACGCAGATTAAGTTCAATCAACGATGGAAGTTTTAATACATATCTAAGACTTATCTCCAGAGGTTTTGTTTACCATGGATAATTATAAATTGCTTTGTTGCATGAAGGTCGATGGAGCTTTGTTGCGTGAAAGTTGTTGGTGCCTTTAGGGTGTGAGAGAAAAATTGGTCATCTAATCAGTATTGCTAACGAAAAAAGAGGGGCGCGTGTTTTGGTGCAAAGAGACGGGGCAGTAAAAAATCGCTTGTTAGTGCTTTGTTGCGTGAAAGTTGTTGGTGCCTTTAGGGTGTGAGGAAAAATTGATCATCTAATCAGTATTGCTAACGAAAAAGAAGGGGTGCGTGTTTTGGTGCAAAGAGATGGGGCAGTAAAAAATCGCTTGTTAGTGCTTTGTTGCGTGAAAGTTGTTGGTGCCTTTAGGGTGTGAGGAAAAATTGATAGTTCAATCAGTATTGCTAACGAAAAAGAAGGGGTGCGTGTTTTGGTGCAAAGAGACGGGGCAGTAAAAAATCGCTTGTTGGTGCTTTTGCTGGGTAATGGCGTGGTGTCATTTGGCGGTTGGATTGATTATATCGTGATTTTGACCGTATCTGTGTTCACGTGGAAAGCTGATCAATATGACGTCGCTTTTATTGGAGCGGCAACATTATTACCTGGTATCGTTCTGTCTAAGCCAATTGGAATGTTGGTAAGTCACCGTTCTATGATCCATTGGTTGCGGGCGTCACTGCTGTTACGGGCACTCTGTACTGTCGGTTTATTGATGGCGACGAGTTTGCAAGGATTTATTATACTGGCAGTTATTCGAGCGACATTCAACAGTCTCGCCATGCCTGCAATTTCCGTTCTCAGTGCAAATTCGGTGCCTGAAAACGGACGGACTCGTTACTATTCTGTGCTTAACATGATCAATAGCGCGGCAAAGATGATAGGACCTGCTTTGGGGAGTGCTCTGTCTGTACTTTTATCAGATACCTATACTTTATTGTTTTCTGGATTTTTGACATTGCTAGGCTTTATGGTGTTTTGTTGTCTTGGTGCACAACCTGTCTCGTCACTCATGATAAAAACAGCGAATACCATAAAATCAAAGCAGAGGCTTTATGGGACAACTTGGTATGCCTATGTGGCGGTGATGTTTGTGTATTTTGCCATGATCTTTATGGTGAATAATCAGTTGCCGGTTATTCTTAGTGCAATGAAAATGAATAAACAGGCTCTTGGGATGCTGGTATCGGCTTCGGCAATCGGTAATTTTCTCTATGGATTTTGGCGTGTGAAACAATCAAAGCATAAACCCCTTACAGGCAAAATATCAGAGTTGTTAATGCCGGCAATGTCAACAATGATTGGTTTTGTCATGATCTCAGTGTGCTTTTTTTACTTTGATTTACTCCGTATTGAGACTTTGTTGCTCTGTTTTTTCCTTATTGGAATGGTTAGCGCTTACTTTTCCATATCTTCTAATGTTTATCTGGTAAGCAATTTCAATGAACAGATTGGATTGGCTTCCGGATGGGTGCAGTCTATACAAAATTTAGCTATGTTGGTGGCGCCGTTTGTTGGAGCGTTTGTTTTAGGTCACACTTCGGCTGGAAAATTGTTCCTTCTTTCTGGATTGAGTGGATTATTCTGTTTATTGGCTATCAGGATATTGCTGAACCGTTCTTTGTTAATTGTTCGATCTCAATGATTGGCTCATCAATAAAACAAATGTTTTAAATCATTTTTCTGAGATTTAGAGGACGTGGAGATAATCCAACATAGAGCAGCTTTTTTGACGTTATAGGTTTAATCTTTGATTTTTACTTAAACGCTCATATGTTTTTTTCGGGGCTTTGCCTTCTTGATACGGTTCCACTGTCTCGTAAACGCAATAGGGGGCATGGTTTTGAGCGACAATGTCATTTTTGTTTAACTCCGCTTTGCTACAAATAGTCAAACTTAAAAACTCAGCTGCCAATCCTTAATCATCTTGACTTGAAGCAATAATGGAAACAGAAAACGAGGAGCTATAGTGTGAATTATCTTATATGCCGTAAAATATCATTCTTGGAGGTATGGTGATATCAGGTATGGGAAACTTTAGGCAGGGGGTATGGTAATTGTTGTGCTTTTGCTTAATCAGAAATCAACCACAAGATTGCTTTTTGTTTTTTTGGTTGGAGGTCTCTAAAATTTTTCAAAAGAGTGTGTTCTTTTTCGCTGTATGTTTCTTGATCACGGTGTGGGGTATTTTCTTTTGTTGAGAGATCTTCTTTTGTGGCAATGTCTGCATAAAAAAAGCTTATAGGAACTTCCAGTTTTTGAGCGATTTCCAGTAAACATTTGGCACTTACACGATTTAAGCCTTTTTCGTATTTTTGGATTTGTTGGAAACTGACACCTAAATGGCTTCCTAATTCTTTTTGGGAAAGCCCTATTGAAATGCGTCTGTGACGGATTCTTTTGCCTATCAGAATGTCGATAAAATGTGGATTTTTAGTTGGCACTTCAAGCCCCCCTCCGGTTGCGAGCGCCCTCGCATTGGTATTCCGGGAGTCTGAAAACACTGACTTGACTCAGCTTTTTGCTTTTAGTGCGGAAACGCACCTGGACATAACAAAAACTCCCGGAATTCTAAGGATATTCGCAAAAGTGGGCTCAATTGTACGTTAGGGTTTAGGGCTTTTAGTTCCCTGTTGATCGCTGCGTAGACGATCAAACTTACGATATTTATTCATAAGGCAGTTTCAGAAGGTTGGCAAGAAAAATGAAAAATTTTCTATTCTGTTATACCGTAAAACGGCGCTATTTGAAGGAGGAGTGAAGAGCTTGAATATTCAGGGTAGGGCTTGATTTGTTGAGCCTGATGAAGTGCTGTCGTTTGAGGAGGGTAGTCTGAAGACTGTAAGGGGACTAGGCAAAAAGCTGGGTTCGTTTTCAGAACAGTGTTTACAGAGCGGTGCGGGGTGGTGATGTGGAAATTTTATTTGGCTGACTTCTGTAATAACGTAAAAGCGTTAAAACGTATATCCGTAAAATGATGCGGAGGATTTGTACTGTGTGTATGCTTTTATTTGGCGTGGAATGTGGTGAGAAAACTAGGGGACGCATTTGTGAGTGGAGAGGGGAAAGCTGGGATGAAAAGGGGTGTTAAATGCATTTTCTGGAGAAGAGTATGTGGAGAATATTTGGAGGAAGGGCTTATTTGTCTTGTCTGATAAAGCGCGTCTTTTGAGGGGTGGTGATAATTATATGAAGTGATCAGTAGTCCTTCCCTAGATAAGAAGCTGGATTGTTTACGGACCAGTGTTTATCGAGCGGTGTGGGGTGGTGAATCTTTCGTTGGCTGTTTTCTGTGAATGTGTAAAAGCGTAAAAATGTGAATCTGTAAAAGTGAAGAGGAGGATTTATGGATTTATGCATTGTGCGTGTTTTGGGGTCACGTTGGGCTTTTGCATGGATGGGGTGAGATAAATGGGGAGAGAACGAGCTTGTGAATCGAGGAGGGAAGCTGGAATGAAGAGTGCTGTAAGTCGTAAATGTTTGATGGGAGAGAAAAAGGAGTGCGTGGAATGGGAGAGTGCCTATGGACAAGGGGGAGGGTGTGGATAAGAGGCGGGGGTAGTTCAGAGGGATGCGTGAAGGGATGGTGTGAGGGTGATAGAAGAGGGAGGTGAGGATTTTATTAAAGGGTGTTGTGGTTTTGAAAGGGGGTGAGAATGGAGAAAATGCGCTGGAAAGTATGATGATGAGGGAAGTTAAAGGGGACGACGGGATGAGAGCAGAGCTCGAAAAAATAACTGGGAAAGGGAGCCGTGGTGGGGAAATGAAAAAAAACTTCCTCACCCCCATTTATTTTTAAAGGGGAGTGAGGGGCTTATCAAGAAGAAAAAAGTTAGTTTCTTTTCATAATCTTCCAAGTTTTTCCATCAGACATATACATAATCTTTTGACCCGTGGTTATCTTTTGTGTGCTGTGAGTGGTGTGAAGCGTAGAACTAGAAGCCGCTAGATGATCTATAAAGATTGATTTCCACTTAAATGAAGCAGGAGATGGAAAAGAGATATTGGGTGCCCAAGAACGATCTTTTGAACGAATAACGACAAGCTCTTTTTGTTTCAAGATGTTAGAAATTGTTTCTGCAGACAGATCTTTCCCATTGGAAATGGGGACTTCTGGTTTAGCTGTAGGCGAGGCTAAACCTCCAAAGTCGCTTATACTTGTCATACAAAAAGTGAACGTACATGATGTTTGGATGAGGTCAGAATCTCGACACTTTCCTTGATTAGAAACTTTCAGACTCCCTTCGTGTAGCTTGTTTTGTTTTAAGCCATTAGGATCAAAAAAAATCGAACTTTGCGGACTTAAATCATAACAGGAGGAAAGATGTCTCTTCCAACGAGAATGGTCTTCAACAAAACTTGAAGATTTACGGAGTTTGCCAAATGTATTTGGTACTTCTATGGTCCCAATATTCACTTTTTTACCCGTTGTAAAATCGACTACTTTCGCTGTAACTAGATTCTCATTTTTTTCAACATATAATCGATATCTGCGTCCCATCTCCCATGGAAAGTTAATTTCACATCGTACTCCTGAACCTTCCTGAGTAAAATGCTTACATTTATCACCCTTCCATCCCGTTGCATTCCAGATAGAAAAATGAATGGTACGGCTGCTCCTGTTGAAAAAACCAATTTGTCCACTTTTTCCGTTTTGGAATTCAAATTTATTTCCCCAGAAATAGATGGAGTTAGGCCCACCATCGTAATTTACTTGCTGGGTGAACACAAATAGATCAAATAATGCATTTTCAGGCCATTCATGCTCTATTGTAATAACTTTGCCGGCAAAAACGGCATAGCTTGGTTTACTTATTAGAAGGAATAAAAGTATCAAAATAACCTTTTTTACAGTATGGTACATACTCAAATCCTCTATCTTAATAAAAATAGTGTAACTTTATAAGTATTAAAGCACATATTCAATGTTTTGTTAAGTAAAATTAGAGAAAATACTTTAATGTTTACTCTAAACTATATGCTGTAAAGACTACTTTGTTTAAAGTGTTTTTGCATGCTCCTTTTCTGCTGTTCAAATTTAAGTTTTAATGGTGGAATTTAGGGGTGATGGTTTAAAAGGGGGAGTGATGATGGGGGTATAAGAAAAGTTGCGGTTTTTATTTAAATGATAGCGTATTTTTTTTCTCCCTCTTGCTATGAGGCTTGTAGAAACCCATATTCTTTTTAGCACTATGGTTCTTCTTCTTGCTGCTTTTTTCGCGGTGTTTTTTAGAGGCTGGAAAATCCTTTCTGGATGTTTCTTTTGTGGAATATTGGAGAGGTTAAAGTGTGGTGATGGCTTGAGATTTAAGGAAAAAAAATGAACTTGGAAAAATATAGCGAACGCGTGCAGGGTTTTTTACAATCAGCACAAAATAGCGCTCTTGCTTCTGATCATCAGCAGTTTATGCCGGAGCATTTCCTGAAAGTGTTGTTAGACGATTCTCAAGGATTGGCTGCATCGCTTATCCAAAACGCTGGTGGTGATCTTACTCTTATTCAAAAGGCGCTAAAAGAAGCACTTGATGCTTTGCCTAAAGTGCAGGGGGGAAATGGACAGCTCTATCTTTCGCAGCCATTGGCAAAAGTTTTCGCGCTGGCTGAGGATATTGCGAAAAAAGCCGGTGATCAGTTTGTGACCGTGGAGCGCATGTTGCAAGCGCTGATCATGGAAAAGACCGCAAAAACAGCCGATATTTTAACAAGTGGAGGATTGACCCCGCAAGCGCTTAATCGGGCAATTAATGCGCTGCGGAAAGGAAAAACAGCAACAAGCCCCCATGCTGAAGGACAATATGATGCCTTGCAAAAATATGCCCGGGATCTCACAAAAGATGCACGTGAAGGAAAACTCGACCCTGTGATTGGGCGGGAAGAGGAAATCCGCCGCACTATTCAGGTGCTTTCACGGCGTACCAAAAATAATCCCGTGTTGATTGGTGAGCCTGGGGTGGGGAAAACAGCTATTGTGGAAGGGTTGGCATTGCGCATTGTTAATGGCGATGTACCTGAAACTTTGCGGGATAAACAGCTTCATGCGTTGGATATGGGAGCGCTTATCGCTGGTGCAAAATATCGTGGGGAATTCGAAGAGCGCCTTAAAGCGGTGCTGGCAGAGGTGCAAGCTGAAAATGGACAGATCATTTTGTTTATTGATGAATTGCACAATCTTGTTGGCGCTGGAAAATCTGATGGTCCTATGGATGCTTCTAACTTGTTAAAACCTGCTCTTGCACGCGGAGAACTCCATTGTGTGGGCGCTACTACGCTCGATGAATATCGAAAATATGTCGAAAAAGATGCTGCTTTGGCACGCCGCTTCCAGCCTGTCTTTGTACCTGAACCCTCTTTGGAAGATACTATTTCTATCTTGCGCGGTATTAAGGAAAAATATGAACAACATCACAAAGTGCGCTTGGCAGATAGTGCTTTGATTGCGGCGGCGCGTTTGTCTAACCGCTATATTACAGATCGTTTCTTGCCGGATAAAGCTATTGACCTTATCGATGAAGCGGCGGCGCGTTTGCGCATGCAGGTCGATTCAAAGCCGGAAGAACTCGATGCTGTTGATCGGCGTATTTTACAGTTGAAGATCGAACGGGAAGCTTTGAAAACAGATGTCGAGCCAACAGCAAAAGAACGGTTGAAAAATGTGCAGGAGGAACTCAAAACATTGGAACAACAGTCCGCTGAGATGACAAGTGCTTGGCAGGCTGAGAAACAAAAATTAGGGCATGCTGCTGATTTGAAAAAACAACTCGAAGAAGCTCGTAATGCTTTGGCTATTGCACAACGTGATGGACAATTCCAACGCGCTGGAGAGCTTGCTTATAGTGTCATTCCTGAACTCGAAAAACAATTGAGTATCGCGGAAAATGATGACCAACAAAATCATCTCGTTGAAGAGACGGTTACTGCTGAACATGTGGCGCGGATTGTTTCACGCTGGACCGGTATTCCTGTTGATCGAATGCTGGAGGCAGAACGTGAGGCGCTGTTGCGGATGGAAGATGAAATTAGCAAACGGGTGATTGGGCAGGGAGAGGCTGTTCAAGCTGTTTCTCGTGCTGTACGCCGCGCGCGTGCAGGGCTGCAAGATCCCAATCGTCCGCTGGGGTCTTTCATGTTTTTGGGTCCTACTGGTGTGGGGAAAACCGAATTAACCAAAGCTCTTGCCGCTTTTCTCTTTCAAGACCCAAATGCCATGTTGCGCATCGATATGTCGGAATATATGGAAAAGCATGCCGGGGCGCGGCTGATTGGGGCACCTCCTGGATATGTTGGATATGAAGAGGGGGGGGTGCTGACCGAAGCTGTACGTAGAAGACCTTACCAGGTCATTCTGTTTGACGAAATTGAAAAAGCACACCCTGATATTTTTAATCTCTTGTTGCAAGTGTTGGATGAGGGACGCTTGACTGATAGTCAAGGACGTACCGTCGATTTTCGCAATACCTTGCTGATTATGACTTCTAATCTTGGTGCTGAGTTTTTAACTGCTTTGCCTGAAGGGCAAACAACCGATCAGGCAAAAAATGATGTTATGAATGTCGTTAAAGCGGCTTTCCGTCCTGAATTTTTAAACCGTATTGATGAGATTATTCTCTTTCAAAGGCTGCAACGTCACGATATGGAAGCGATCGTCGATATTCAGATAGAACATTTGCAAAATTTGCTCAATGAACGCAAAATAACTTTGCAAATCGAGCCAGAGGTGAGAAAATTTCTTGCCGATAAGGGCTATGATCCCCTTTATGGTGCGCGTCCGCTTAAACGGATTATCCAAAAAGAAATTCAAGACCCACTGGCGGAAAATATCTTATTTGGAAAAATTCACGATGAGACAACGGTGAAAATTACAAAACAAGGAGATCGGTTGGAATTTTTGCCTGAAGATTAAGTGTGGAAAAATTCATGGTATAAAGGGCGGTGATAATCCTATTATGTGATAAACACCGCTCTTTGAGGCGTGCTGATTTAGAAAAATTCACGATGAGACAGCGGTATTTTATTGCAAAGCAAAGGGAGTGGCTGGTGTTTTTGCATGTTAAATCAGCGTTTTCGAATATCGTAGGATTCTTTTACTTCTGTTTGTCGTGAAAACTATTTTCTTGCAATTTTATAAGTGAAGTCACAAGCGGGATTGCTTTATTGCTTTGTGCGTAAAAACGTTAGAGAGAAATGCCGTTTATCCGCCGTAAAACATTGCTCTTTGAGGGGGTGTGGGGGATTTTAGACGAAGATATTTTGATGATGGATTGGAGTTTTGCTGTTTAAGAAAAAGGTGGAGGATGCGTAAAATGCACTGCTCTCTCATTTTTTCGGTAATGTGCGTTTTTCTGCTTTAAAATTTTGCTAAAAGTTTTTTTAACTGTTTGATTGATTGCACTCTTGTCGGTGGCTCGTAGATGAGGGAGCATGATTATCTGCACAATCAAGTTTGCTCCTTTGCAGTTTTTTAATCAAGATAAAGACTTAAAAAAAGCTCCCTAACCTGTTTTGGTTAAAATTTTCGCTATTCGTGTTACAAAGACAAGTTTAAGTGGAGGTGTATATTAAAAATATCATCTATATCTTAATTTAGTTTACTTTACTTATTTACCAATAAACTATAATATGGTAAATATTAAGTAAAATAAACAGATAATGAACTTTTTTCAAGAACTTTAATAAGAACTGTATTGGAGTTTATTGATAAAAAGGGTCATTTGAAATTTAAATGGGGGGTATAATCTCATGAAATTAGCTACAAACTTAGCCACAAACAAGGAATTAATTAACAGCTGGTTTGCAAAGGAAGTTAAGAGTTACAATCGGCGTATTCCAGAAGGCTTAAAGGATTTCTACGAGGATAGGAAAGATTCGTTAATAAGTGATGATAAGCTTCAACAGGAAATTTTGGACTCTTTAATACAGCGTATATCGTTAACACCGGATGATTCCAATCCATTAAAGATGTTTCTTGAACAAGGCATTTCTTTTAGGGAGGAGCAAGGGGCGAGAGTTTTTGATACTATTAGAGGTGAGCATTCGATATCTGTTAAAAGTGGAGAAAGCGTTGATCCATTTAAAGTGAATGATCCAAAAATTGACGCATCATCTATACCGGACAAACGAGAAAATACCCATACATTTACGATGACGTGTGATCGAAGAGAGCGTGCTTTTAGAGAAGAGTGTGGGCTGGACAATCTTTTAGAAGAGATTAGATCGTCTGTCCGAGAGCAGGATAATGTTGAGAGTTACAATTGGTTAGAAAAGCTTATT
The DNA here is from genome assembly GCF_042197165.1 of Bartonella sp. AA23NXGY. Taxonomy (NCBI): domain Bacteria; kingdom Pseudomonadati; phylum Pseudomonadota; class Alphaproteobacteria; order Hyphomicrobiales; family Bartonellaceae; genus Bartonella; species Bartonella sp. AA23NXGY. The sequence goes on from NZ_JBHIRO010000004.1 coordinate 109,431, forward strand.
GATCGTGCATTAAACAGTGAAGTTGCACCGTTACAAGAAACACAAGAAATCTACATTCCAGACATTCGTGATCATCGTTTAGATGAAAAATCATATGAGCTCGCTATAAAAATCATTCGACGAGCAGTCGGATGTCTTGGGATTCGCTCACGTTTGTACAATGCTTGTTATTTTCAAAAAGCTTGTTCTTTGCGTGATCTTGTATTCATTTTTGTCAGCAATGCTCAATTTGACATAAATGATCAAGTTCTTAACGAAGTCATGAATATATCGACGGTTTGTGACGCTAAAAATAACCTTTTAACAGTGAAAGATTTTGGTGAGAAAAATAGCGATGTTATTGGTCTTGCTATGTCAAAAAAAGCGATATCTATCGATGACTTAAAAAGAAAAGGGTATAGCGAGTGTGATCCAAGCAATTTGCGCACGAATATCTTTTTTCATATTTCGCAATCGTCATTATTTCGTCCGTTTGAAACAATGATTGTCTTTAAAGCAGGGACTGATGATCAGATTGAAAAAACAATAAAAAGGTACGAAAGCGCCAATGACATGAAGTTAAAAGAAGAAGCAGAGAAAGAAGCTTTAAAAAGAGTAAAAGTGCTATAAAAAGATTAATAGAGGCATTCAAAAGTCATTGGAAAATTATAAGTGACAACAAAAATGCAGCTGATTATCCTATCTGCCATAAAACACCGCTCTTTGAAGGGGTGTGGTGTGCTAGAATATTTGAGGGCAGGGCTTGATTTTTTGAGCCTGATGAAGTGCTGTTGTTTGAGGGGAAGCTGATCTGAATTTGACTTAAGGGGGATATGAATGGAATAATGTTGATTAGTGCGCTGTTGCTTAATCAGAGATTAGCCACAAGATTGCTTTTTGTTTTTTCGCTTCGAGTTCTCTAAAGTTTTTTAAAAGGGTGTGTTCTTTTTCGCTATAGGTTTCTTGATTGTGGTGTAAGAGGGTTTCTTTTGTTGAAAGATCTTCTTTTGTGGCAATGTCTGCATAAAAAAAGTTCATAGGAACTTCTAGTTTTTGAGCGATTTCCAGTAAACATTTTGCGCTTACACGATTGAAGCCTTTTTCGTATTTTTGGATTTGTTGGAAACTTACGCCTAAATGGCTTCCTAATTCTTTTTGGGAAAGCCCTATTGAAATGCGTCTATGACGGATTCTTTTGCCTATCAAAATGTCGATAAAATGTGGATTTCTAGTTGGCACTTCAAGCCCCCCTCCGGTTGCGAGCGCCCTCGCATTGGTATTCCGGGAGTTAAAGGTACTGAATCCGAGTCAGCTTTTTGCTTTTAGTGCCAAAGCACCTGGACATAGCAAAATCTCCCGGAATCCCGGGACACCCGCAAAGCGGGTTCATTTTTACGCTCGGATTTAGGACCTTTAATCCCTCTTGATCGGTGCGTAGACGATCAAAATTACACTTTAAGTGATAAAGTAATTTCAGAAAATTGGCAAGAAAAATCAAGAATTTTCTATTCTATTATGCCCTAAAACATTGCTCTTTGAAGGGGAGCTGGTTTGAATTTGACTTAAGGGGGATATGAATGGAATAATGTTGATCGTTGTGCTGTTGCTTAATCAGAGATTAGCCACAAGATTGCTTTTTGTTTTTTCGCTTCGAGTTCTCTAAAGTTTTTTAAAAGGGTGTGTTCTTTTTCGCTATAGGTTTCTTGATTGTGGTGTAAGAGGGTTTCTTTTGTTGAAAGATCTTCTTTTGTGGCAATGTCTGCATAAAAAAAGTTCATAGGAACTTCTAGTTTTTGAGCGATTTCCAGTAAACATTTTGCGCTTACACGATTGAAGCCTTTTTCGTATTTTTGGATTTGTTGGAAACTTACGCCTAAATGGCTTCCTAATTCTTTTTGGGAAAGCCCTATTGAAATGCGTCTATGACGGATTCTTTTGCCTATCAAAATGTCGATAAAATGTGGATTTCTAGTTGGCACTTCAAGCCCCCCTCCGGTTGCGAGCGCCCTCGCATTAGTATTCCGGGAGCCTGAAAGCACTGACCTCGAATCAGCATTTTGCTTTTAGTGCTCATCGCACCTGGACATAGCAAAATCTCCCGGAATCCCGGGACACCCACAAAAGTGGGTTCATTCTTATGTATCGAGGTTTCGGGCTTTCAGTTCCCTATTGATCGTCGCGTATACGACCAAACTCACCCTTTAAGTAATAAAGTAGTTTCAGAAAATTGGCAAGAGAAATCAATATGCTATAAAACGGCGTTATTTGGAGGGGGGATGATATCAAGTATATCAATTTCCACATTTAGGTGTTTTTTAGAGTGTGTGGTGAATATTTTTGGCTGGGCTTATCTTGTCTGGTCTGATGAAACATTTTCTTTTGAGGGGCGGGTCTGAAGACTGTAAGGGTACTAGGCAAAAAGCTGGATTCGTTTATAGACTATTGTTTATAGAGCTGTGCGGGGTGGTGAACTTTTCGTTGGCTTTGTTCTGTAAAGATGTAAAAGCGTAAAAATGTGAATCTGTAAAAGTGAAGTGGGGGGATTTGTGGATTATATATTGTGCGTGTTTTTGGTCACTTTGGGCTTTTGGGGGCGTGGAATGTGGTAGCGAGGATTGGGGGGAAGTGTTTTCGTGAATGGAGGGGGAAGCTGGGAGGAAGAGGGGTGTTCAGTTGTTAAGTGTGTGACGGGAGAGAAAAAGGGGGAATGGAGGATGAAGAGAGTGCGCATGGATAGGGGGAGAGTGTGGGTAAGGCGGTGGTGCAAAGAGATGCGTGAAGGATGGCGGTTTTGGAGATAGGGCTTGATTTGTCGAGCCTGATGAAGTGTTGTCGTTTGAGGGGGGGGGTGTCTGAAAATTGTAAGGGTACTAGGCAAAAAGCTGGGTTCGTTTATAGACTATTGTTTATAGAGCGGTGCGGGGTGGTGAACCTTTCGTTGGTTTCGTTCTGTAAAGATGTAAAAACGTATATCCGTAAAAGTGAAGTGGGGGATTTGTGGATTATATATTGTGCGTGTTTTTGGTCACTTTGGGCTTTTGGGGGCGTGGAATGTGGTAGCGAGGATTGGGGGGAAGTGTTTTCGTGAATGGAGGGGGAAGCTGGGAGGAAGAGGGGTGTTCAGTTGTTAAGTGTGTGACGGGAGAGAAAAAGGGGGAATGGAGGATGAAGAGAGTGCGCATGGATAAGAGGAGAGTGTGGGTAAGGCGGGTGTTGCAAAGAGATGCGTGAAGGATGGCGAGGAGATAGGGCTTGATTTATTGAACCTGATGAAGTGTTGTCGTTTGAGGCGTGGGTGGGTGTAAGCTTTATTTTGTGGGGAAAGCTGCTTTTTGACGTGGGATTGTAGATTAGTGCTGGTTGGGAATTTTCATTCTTTGAAACGTGGGGCGGAGGTCAATGTACTAATATAGCAGATTGTGATCTCATAATTTTTACATTCTTTCTTTTTTAAAGATATTACTTGATATTAGAGTAAATGCTTATATCAAGAGGAGTATTTCTTTAAAAATTTTCACTTAACTTATTAAGCGATTTATTAGAATAAAAGACTCTTCTGAAGTTCATATCACCAATTGTATCGAAGGAAGTGTAACTTTAAGTGTAGAAAAGTTTAATATCGGATGGTTGATATGAATTTGTTTTTAAAAAAGAGTCCATTAGCTCTTTTTTGCTCTCTCTTTATTTCCAAAGTTGGTGATTATGCTTATGAAGTTGTTTTTATTTTACTGGTCTTAGAATTAACAGATAACACCTTTTTTACAGGTCTTGTGTATTTTTTTCGATTTATCCCTTTTCTCTTTTTTGGCCCTATAGGAGGTTGGTTAGCGGATAATTTTTCTTTGAAGAAAAATATGATCTTAAGTGAAGTTGTGAGATTATTAGCTTCATTGTTTGTTTTTATAACTTATATAACAGGTACGGCACATATCATTGTTCTTATTTTTGCAGCAATATGTACAACGATAGGAAGAAGTATTTTCCAACCAAGTTTTCAAGCTGCTATTCCCAGAATGTTTTCAATAAAAGATCTTACAAAGGCCAATAGCATTGCTCAAATTATCATGGAAACGGCAGCCGTCATTGGCCCTTTGGTTTGTTCCATACTGCTTTTTTTAGCAAATAAATCGGCAGTACTCATTTTTGATTTTTTTACCTATTTTATATCTATTATCATGTTATTTAATCTCATGAATTTAAATTCAAGCGAGAATAAATCATTCAATTTTATAAAAATTTATCGAGAAACAGCTTCATATCTTAAATATATTTCTACAGAACATAATAATTTATTTATTACGCTCGTTGGCTCGTCGTTTGCTATTCTCTTTACGGGTGCAATTTTAAGATTTTTAATTCCAGCTTTTGTTCTCTCTATAGGGGGAGAGGAAAGCTTTGTGAGTTATATTTTTTCTCTCATGGCTGTTGGAACTATTGTTGGTGGTTTGTTATATAGTAAAATTATATTAAATATTACTTCGTTGAAGCTCATGATATTTTGGCTTCTTTATGGGGTTATTCTGTTTGTTATGCCCTTAGCTGCAGAAATTTATTTAAAATTCCTTCTCGTGTTAGCATTTGTTTTAGGATTTATTGGTGCCTTTGTGGATATTGGTTTAGTCTCAGCTATTCAATTATATTCTCGTCGTGAAGATTTTGGTAAGAGTTTTGGAACCTTTTCAACTTTAGCAAACTCTGCGGAAGCAATGTCTGGCTTTATTGCTGGACTTTTGGCACTCGTGGGATTGTTAAGCTCTTTTTTAGCTATGTCCGCATTAATTATTTCCACCGGAATTATTGGCGTTGTAAAAATTAAGAAAAATAAAGAGTTAACACCTCTTAACACGACAGTCGATGACGACCATTGATATATTTGATATCTCCATGCCGTTTCTTTTTTCTAAAGACGGTTCGCTCATTATCTTATTCATGAGGTAAAAACACCGCTCTTTGAAGGGGGTGATCTGAAACGAATGAGTGGTCAGTGGTGGAAATTTGCTAGGCAAGCATTTGAATTCTTTACAGACCGTTGTTTATAGAGTGGTACGGGGTGGATGAAGCTTTCCTTGGCTTTGTTCTGTAAATGTGGAGAAGCGTAAAAATGTGAATCTGTAAAAGTGAAGCGGAGGATTTATGGGGTCATATATTGTGCGTGTTTTTTGTCATGATATGGAGGGGTGAGAAGGATTGGGGGAAGTGTCTTCGTGAATGGAGGGGAAATGAAGGGTGCTATGCGTTGGTTTATGTAATGCAACACACCATGAAAGTAAGTATACATATACTATATGCTTTACATGTGTTTTTTCGTACTTTTAACATATATATTTTGTGTCTTAAACATAAGCTTTGAGTACTATGAGAGATGGTGGTCGTTTTTTAAACAAGCGAGAAAGTGATTAACTAATGCTTGATAGTAAAGCAGTATGTTGTTAAGGCTATTCTTTGAAAGGAGGCTCTTATTTCTGGTGTAGGAGCTTCTCAGAAGAGAATGCAATTAATAGGGGAGTTAAGATGTCAAAATATTTATTTCCGTTACCGCTTGTATTGGTGGCTGGTTGTGCATCTATCAATAATTATTCATCAAGTTATGTTAGTCCAAATATTACGCAAGATGATATAAAATTAATTGCTAACGATTTTGTTCGTAATCTTAAAAAACCTTTACCGCCCGCTACAACAACACTTATTGTGAAAAAAAATAAAACAGAAGACAACTTTACTCCTGTATTTATTGATCTCTTGCGACGGAATGGATATAACGTGATCTATACAGATCAACCAAACAAACAGCAAAATGGTGTAATCTTGACTTATCAAATAACGCCAATAAAGACAGGTATCATGTCTATGGTTTCTTATGATGAGGTTGGAGTAACGCGTTATTATATCCGCACTTATAATCGATGAAACCCCTTTGCCGGTTTGTCTCAAAAAAGTAGATAATGAAGAAATGTGTTTCAGGGGAAGTGTTGGGATTAAATTAATCAATAAAAATTTGCAGATATGAAAATTGCATATTCAGATGACAATTATTCGTCGTCTCGTTTACAATTTCAGTGTTGTAACGAAGAAAGATGTCGTTTTATCTGTTTGCAATTCTTCATGTTCTATCTCAGTTATATAGCGCTTTTATCGTTTCTGTCTTATAGAAAATTACTTTCTGTTCTACGGCTCTATATGCCAATCTAATAGTCAGATCTAAACAATCAAATTCATATGAACTCTTTACAGAAATCTGTTGTTTGAGATTGTTGGAAAGGTGTTTTGTTTTTATCAAATTGTCGCGTGGTGGTTTGGGAGTTTCCTTTGGCTGCGTTCTGTGAAGATGTAAAAGCGTAAAAATGTGAATCTGTAAAATGAAGTGAGGGATTTGTGCTTTGTGAGAGCTTTTATTATGGCATGGAATGTGGTGCGAGGATTGGGGGATGTATTTGTGAATGGAGCGGGGAAAGTTGGGATGAAGAGGGGTGTTAAGTGCGTTTTCTGGAGAAGAGTGTGTGGAGAATATTTGAGGGCAGGGCTTAATCAGTCTTGTCTGATGACACGGTATTCTTTGAGGTGTCGTGATAACCATATGAAATAATCAGCAGGGGAATTTGATAGACGAGAAATCAGATTGTTGCAGACCAGTGTTTGCAGAGCGGTGCGGAGTGGTGATGTGGAAATTTTATTTGGCTTACGTTCTGTAATGATGTAAAAGCGTAAAAACGGTGATCTGTAAAATGATGCGGAGGATTTGTGCTTTGTGTATTGTGCATTTTTTTGTTATGGTATAATGATAAATCCATTGAGCACCCCTATCTTTACGCTTCATAAAAGAGCAAGCCGGCACACTATCATTATATTTGTGCTAGCTCGTGGGTGTTGGCTACAGCCCTTGGCATACAGCCCTTGGCACTTGAGACGGTTCATAAGAGCCATTTTATTCCTTTCTTAATCGTTTTTTATCCATACGGGCTCTCCCCTGCTTTTGACGTGCAAGCGAGTGATTTTGATTGATTCAACATGGGAGGGATTTGAAATGAGAGAATCTTACGATGTTTGGAACTCTTAATCAGTATCAATAATGCTAAATTATTTCTTATAAATCAATATATTGTCATGGTGTCGAGGGGTGAGAAGGATTGGGGAGGTGAAGAGTGTGTGAATGGAGGGAAATGAAGAGTGCTGTTCGTGTGTTGGCTAGAGAGAAGAGTTTTGGAATAGCTGTGAACAGATTGCAGAGCTGATGTGTAAAGAGATGTGAAGAGATAAAAACTGTGGTTGGCTTTTATATTCTATGCGAAATTTAACAATTATATTTGCGTCTATATTTGTATGGGGGATATCCGTGAAATGGGTGTGAGAAGCATTGAGAGGTGTTTTTTTAATAAGTGGGTGAATGAGCAATACAATGAAAGCCTATTTAGAGGGGAAATCCTATTTTAGCTCTTGTTGTTTTAGACATTGTGTTTTGTATAAGGGGCATTTTGCAGGAAAGGTGTTTTGAGGGATGTGGCTCCCTTAAAGAAAAATACAAAAATATCAAAAGAAAAATATAAAAACTTGACAAGGTAAATGTAAAAAGGTATCATAATGATACAATCGGAATTGTGCGTTTAAATCAGAAGAGATCTCTTGATAAAATTCTGTGGGAGGGGTGGGGATGTTTTTCCAAGGTTTTGGTGTTTTTATCCTATTTTGAAGTTTGTTATCCTATGATGTCGTAAACCGGTGCCGTAAACCGTTTTTTTGAGATGTGGTGATATCAGGCGGCAAGGCTTTAGGCAGAGGGGAATATTGGCAAAGGATGTCGATTGATGCGCTTTTGCCTAATCAGAAATTAACCACTGTCTAATCTGAAATTAACCACAAAATTGCTTTTTGTTTTTTCGCTTCGAGCTCTCTAAAGTTTTTCAAAAGTGCGTGTTCTTTTTCGCTGTATGTGTCTTGATCGTGGTGTAAGGCATGTTCTTTTGTGGGAATATCTGCTGTTAAAAGGTCCGCATAAAAAAAGTTCATAGGAACTGCTAGTTTTTTAGCAATTTCGAGCAAACACCCCGCGCTTACACGATTTAAACCTTTTTCATATTTCTGGATTTGTTGAAAACTGACACCTAAATAGCTTCCTAATTCCTTTTGAGAAAGTCCCATTGAAATGCGTCTGTGACGGATTCTTTTACCTATTGAAATGTCATTAAAATGTGAATTTTTAGTTTGCACTTCAAGCTCCCCTCCGGTTGCGAGCGCCCTCGCATGAGTATTCCGGGAGTTTGAAAGCACTGAGCTCAGCCAGCCTTTTGCTTTTAGTGCTGACAAGCACTTGGACATAGCAAAAGCTCCCGGAATTCCGGGATACCCGCAAAGCGGGATAAATTTATGTACTGAGCGTTCGGGCTTTCAAATCCCTATTTGACCGTTGCGTGGACGATCAAAAACACAGAACTATCAATAAAGTAGTTTCAGGAGATTGGCAAGAAAAATTAAAATAATTTCAAAGACTATAAGATTGGGTACTTTTTAAAAAAGTGCGAAATCTGGATTTTTAGTTTGCACTTCAAGCTCCCCTCCGGTTGCGAGCGCCCTCGCATGAGTATTCCGGGAGGTTGAAAATACTGACACTCGGATCAGCTTTTTGCTTTTAGTGCTCATGGCACTTGGACATAGCAAAAACTCCCAGAACTCCGGGACACCCACAAAGTGGGGTAATTTAACGTTTGAGTTTTCGGGCTTCAACACCCTATTGATCGCTACGTGGACGATCAAAAACACAAGCCTATCAGTAAAGTAGTTTCAGAAGATTGGCAAGAACAATTAAAAGATTTGGAAAATGAGAGCATTTTTTGTATCTTAAAAATTGTCTCGTTATCTTCTTATGCCTTATGCTGTAAAATATTGTCATTTGAGGTAGGCTGAGATGGGGGCATTAGAGGCAAGGATATGCCGTCGAGGGACCTTCAAGCATATCAATTTATACGGTGCTTTTTGTGAGAGTGTCTGGATATTGGAGGGTAGGGGTTATGTCCGTTTCTGGTGAAACAGTATCCTTTGAGGCGTGGTGAGGGGTGTTTTCCAAGTGCAATATACGTGATAAAAGTTGAATTGTTTACAGACTCTTGTTTATCGAGTGGTGGGTTAGTTTGGAAGTTTCGTTTGGCTGATTTCTGTAAAGATGGAAAAGCGTAAAAACGTGAATTCGTAAAATGATGTGGAGAATTTATGCTTTTGTTATGGCATGGAATGTGGTCAGAGGACTAGAGCGCGCGCATTTGTGAATGGAACGGAGATCTGAAGTCAATAAGAGGGATTTGTTGAGTAAGAGGCTGGATTATAGTTTACAAACCGGTGCGGGGTGGAAGCTTTATTTAGCAGAGGAAAATTTGCTTTCTGAAGTCGAATTGTAGATCAGAGTTTATCTGGCGTGTTTGATGAAACACCATTCTTTGAAGTGTGGGATAGCCATATGAAATAATCAGCAGGGGAATCTGATAGACGAGACATCAGCTTGTTGCAGACCCGTGTTTACAGAACGGTGCGGGGTAGTGATTTGAGCGTTTCGTTTGGCTGCGTTCTGTAATGATGTAAAAGCGTAAAAATGTGAATCTGTAAAATTATGCGGAGGATTTGGGCTTTATGTGGGCTCTTATCTTTTTGGGTGTGTCCCATTTTTTTTAATTGTTGAATGCTTGTCAAATTTTGTTGCTGATTTTTATGTCATTTTTTGTGTTTGAGGTTTTGGTTTCTCTTTAGTTGGAAGGAACATGATGATGGTAGATGAACATTGTCTTCCCTTACGTCGAAGAGGGCGGAAAAAAGGGGCTTTAAATAAAACAACAAAGCGATTTAATGAAGCTCTTTTGACAGCGGCGGAGCAGGCTGGATATCACTATGGTGAAGATGGGCTGGTGTCTTATCTTCAGTATCATGCGTTGAATAATCCTGTTCCTTTTTTTTCGCTGCTGGCAAAAGTCTTGCCTCTTCAGGTTACGGGAGAAGCAGGGGGAGATGTTAAAACAGTTTCGCGTATTGAGATTGTACCAGTGAAGCCCAAAAATACTGAACCGAAGAAGCTTGATCCTTTGGTCACTGAGGCTTGAAGTTATGAGAAAATATTGGGTTGGGCATATGATGTTTAAGGGATATTGTCTTTGAACGGGAATGCTAGGTGTTTGTCTGAAAGCTTATGATTGAAATTGCGTTGAGGGGTGTGTGCTTTAGGCGTGTGAGCTGTGAAGTTGTTGGGCTTTGGTGGGGGATGCATGAGGACGTGGACTGGAGGAGACTTCGGTGCATATGGTGTTTTTGGGGGTATATGGTGTCTGGGGTGGTCTGTGTGAAGCGGGCAAGATGCTTTTATGGCGATGTGTGAGGGGCGCGATACCTGAAAGATGTTGGGGAGTGCTTGATGATATTTGCTGTTTTGGATTTCTGGTGAAGGTTTGGTCTTTTCTCGTTATTGAAATGGGGGAGATGTTAAAACAGTTTCGCGTATTGAGATTGTATCAGTGAAGCCCAAAAATAGCGAACCGAAGAAGCTTGATCCTTTGGTCACTGAGGCTTGAAGTTATGAGAAAATATTGGGTTGGGCATATGATGTTTAAGGGATATTGTCTTTGAACGGGAATACTAGGTGTTTGTCTGAAAGCTTATGATTGAAATTGCGGTGAGGGGCTGAGTGCTTTAGGCATGTGAGCTGTGAAGTTGTTGGGCTTTGGTTGGGGGGATGCATGAGGACGTGGACTGGAGGAGACTTCGGTGCATATGGTGTTTTTTGGGGGTACATGGCGTCTGGGGTGGTCTGTTTGAAGAGGGGCCGGCAAGATGCTTTTATGGCGATGCGTGAGGGGCGCGATACCTGAAAGATGTTGGGGAGTGCTTGATGATATTTGCTGTTTTGGACATCTGGTGAAGATTTGGTTTTTTCTCGTTATTGAAGGTGTGGAGATATCAAAAACAGTTTCGCGTATTGAGATTGTACCAGTGAATGCAAAAAATAGTGAACCGGAGAAGCATGATACCTCGATAACTGAGGCTTGTGATATTGAAAAATGTTAGGCTGAGGTGGGTGATGTGGGGTGATGTCTTGCAAGGGGGCTGCTTTGGTGATTGCCTATCTTGAGGGGATTGAAGCGGAGGCTATCGTGTTTGTGGGCGCTCGTGATATTGGGAAGGGGCTTTGGTGAATGATGCCGTAAGGGCCCCCGTGTGCTGGAGGGAATTTGGTGCAGGGTATTTGTGTGGTGGATATGGAACAGTGTTTTGATGGGGGAGGGGCATGAAACTTGAGAGAAGTGTTATGCTTGCGGGATGCATGTGTTTTGGTGGGGGTATCTTGGGGGATAAAGTGTGAGGATTGGTGATGCTTGAGAGGCATGATATTGGAGGATGTTGGGCTTTGGATATGCCTGAGAGCCATGTGCTGAGGCTATGATTTGGTTGGGGGGATACCTTGCTTGTGGTTGGGGGATGACAGGCGCGGTGTTTGAGGGGGTGGGGCTTTTGTGCCTTGGGGGCTTGGGGCGCATAGGTGGGGTCAAGGGGATCTCATGCAAAAAAGTGAAATTTATTGAATATTAGGATGAAGAAAAGATAAAGCGCTGCTTTTGAGAAGGGCGTTTTTCGTTCAATTGCTCTTTTCGTTCAATTGCTCTGGGATCATTAAACTTGGGATAAGCAAAAGGGTGCAGCGCAATTATTGCTAAAGTATGAAAATTTATAATGACAACTGTTCAGAAAATTTCTCAAAAAATTGAGCAGAAAACGGCTCAAGTGGCTCTTATTCCAAAGCTTATTCCTGTTTTTACTGGAAAAGCAGATGTGCGAGCCGCTTGGGGAGGACGGGGTTCTGGAAAAACACGTTCTTTTGCTTTGATGTCGGCTGTGGTGGGATATCGCCATGGAATGGCTGGAGAACGCGGGATTATTCTTTGTGCAAGGCAATTTCAAAATTCTCTTAATGAAAGTTCTTTGGAGGAAATTAAACGCGCTATCGAGTCTTATCCTTTTTTACAAGACTATTATGAAATCGGCGATAAATATATTAAGTCAAAAGATGGACGGATTGTCTATGTGTTTGCTGGGCTTGATCGCAATATCGCAAGTATTAAATCAATGGGACGCGTTTTCCTTTGTTGGGTCGATGAAGCCGAGCCCGTGACAGAAACTGCTTGGCAAACACTTATTCCAACTTTGCGCGAAGAAGGAAAAGATTGGAATGCAGAATTATGGGTCACATGGAACCCATGCCATGAAAATGCAGCCGTGGAAAAACGTTTCCGAAATGTCGATAATCCTCATATCAAAGGGGTGGAAATCAATTGGCGTGATAATCCGCAATTTCCTGAAAAACTCAATCGTGATCGAATGGACGATTTGCAGCAAAGACCAGAGCAGTATAACCATATTTGGGAAGGCGAATATCTCCAAGCTGTCCAAGGGGCTTATTATCAGAAATGCCTGCTGGAAGCCGAAATGGAAGGGCGGATTACCACTGTTCCACGGGATCCTTTGATGCAGGTGAGAATCTTTTGGGATATCGGGGGAACAGGAGCAAAGGCCGATGCTACCGCATTGTGGGTGGCGCAATTTGTTGGACGTGAAATCCGAGTGCTCGATTATTATGAAGCCCAAGGACAACCTCTCTCAGAGCATGTGGGCTGGGTTTTTCAAAGGGGATATGAAAAGGCTCTTATGGTTTTGCCTCATGATGGCGCAACAAAAGATCGTGTCTATAATGTGAGTTTTGAAAGTGCCCTTCAACAAGCCGGTTTTCAAACCAAAATAATTCCTAACCAAGGAACAGGCGCTGTGAAAATGCGTATCGAAGCCGTAAGGCGGTTGTTTCCTGCACTATGGTTTAATCGTGAAACGACATGTGCGGGCAGAAAAGCGCTTGCTTGGTATCATGAAAAGCGCGACGAACAGCGCAATATCGGACTAGGGGCTGAACATGATTGGGCTAGCCATGGGGCCGATGCCTTTGGACTGATGTGTGTGGCTTATGAACAACCAAATGCTAAAGCGCGAAAAAAACCTTATCGCTCGTTTCACCATTCTCAAACTTCATGGATGGCTTTTTAATGAATAGTTCTACAGATTCTTCTTTTAATCAAATCGAAACGCTTGAAAATCAAGCTCTCTTTAAAAAACTCGTGGGTTGGTATCAGGATGATATTGATCATGTCGAAAAATGGCGAAAAAATGCCCAGGAAGATTACGATTTTTATAATGGACGGCAATGGAATGAGCAAGACTTGGCTGTCTTGCACGAACAAAACAGACCGGTGATGACTTTTAACCGTATTGCGCCTTTAATTAATGCCGTGATTGGGGCTGAGCGCAATAATAAAAGGCAAGTGCAATTTATTCCACGACAAGAAGGAGCTGCCTTTGCAAACCAGATTTTGACAGGGGCGGCTGAGTGGTTTCGTGATGAAGCTGATGGGGAATACGAAGATTCCGATGCCTTCCAAGATGCTATTATTTGCGGAATGGGCTGGACAGATACACGCCTTGATTATGAACAAGATCCGCAAGGAAAACCAATCATTGCACGTTTAGACCCGATGAAAATGGTGTGGGATGCTAGTGCTGTCAAGCCTAATCTCATTGATGCACAACGCTTATGGTATATTGATGAAAAACCCCTTGCTGTGGCGCAGGAAATGTTTCCAAATGTTCATTGGAGTGATCTTCATGCGGATTGGGTGAAACATCAGAGCTTTTTACAGCCAACCAGCAATGGGATGACACAAAGTTATCAGTCCGAGAGGGGGGATCAAGGAGAAGAGGGGAGCGGCTATCAACGTCCTAAAATGGTGACATTGGCAGAATGTCGCTGGTTTGAACGCGAGGTGGTTTATAAAGTCCTTGAGCCTCAAAGTGGAAGGTTTGTCGATTATTCAGAGCAGGATTTCCAAAATTTAAGCAAAACCTTTCCGCATGTTCAAGCAACAAGGTTGAACAGAAAAATTGTCAAACGGGCATTTTTAGGTAGAAAGCTGCTTGAAGCGCCTGATAAGCCCTTGGTTCCACCCAATCAATTGGGATGGGAGTGTATTACCGGTACTTTTGATAAGTTAAGTCGGCAATTTTACGGAATTGTGCGCCCTACAAAAGATCCGCAACGGTGGGCAAACAAATATTTTAGTCAAGTGATGCATTTGCTCAATAGCCAATCAAAAGGCGGAATTATGGCAGAGCGCGATGCTTTTGATGATGATCGACAAGCCCTCGAGAGTTGGGCTAGAGCCGATAGTATTACTTGGTTGAAAAGTGGGGCGGTGTCTGGGGGAAGAATCCAGCCTAAACCCATGGCACAATTTCCGCAAGGGTTTTTCCAATTGTTTAATGAAGCAAAGAGCGCTCTCGAACAGGTGACGGGGTTGTCTTCTGAATTTATTGGGACGCGAGCTGTCAATCAGCCTGGCATTCTTGAGCAACAACGGCGACAATCGTCACTTAATCTTTTGGCTTCCTTTTTTGATGGGTTGCGTCGATATCGGCAACGACAGGGAAAAATTATTCTCTATCTTATTCAAAATTATCTGTCCGATGGGCGGTTGGTGCGTATTGCTGGTGATGAAAATGCCCAGTATGTGCCGCTGACACGCGAAATGGTGACAAGCTTGGAATATGATATTGTCGTGGATGATGCACCAACAAGTCTTAATGAAAAAGAGCGTACTTTTGCACTGATCATGCAATTGCTGCCTTTGATGCAAAATTTTACAACGCCTGAGATTATGCTCGATCTCTTACGCTATTCGCCTTTACCGGCTTCACTTATTCATAAAATTGCGATAAAGGCGCAAAACTCTTTTCAAGAAGAGCAAAATGCCTCAGCGCAGATGGGGGATAATGTGGGAGCAGAGCAGATAATGCAGATGTTGCAGACAGTAAAGGCTCAACAATAGGACGCTTTGTCATGCGCGACTTCTGATAAATTCCATCTACCAGAAATTGCTTATCGATACAATTTCCATAGCGTAATGTCGTCTTCCTTTATCTTCGAAGAGCTGTTTTATGAGACTATCCCTGTTGGGGAAAAACAGGAGAACGAGGGAGTCTTGCCGTTATGTGGGGTGAACTTGGTGGGGCATGGTGGGCGCAGAATGAGCTTATCGATTTCCATAGTGCATGGGCTTCCTTTTCCCAAAAGAACTGTTTTATAGGGCTGGATTGTTGGGAAAAGTAGGGTGGAGAGGGAGTTTTGCTGTCATGTGGGGTGAACATGGTGGGGCATGGTGGGCGCAGAATGGGCTTATCGATTTTCGTAGTGCATGGGCTCCCTTTTCTTAAAAGAACTGTTTTGTAGGGCAGGACTGTTGGGAAAAGTAGGGTGGAGAGGGAGGCTTGCTGTCATGTGGGGTGGAGAGCATTGGGGAGAATGCTGGTGCTAAATGATGAGAGAGCATTGAGGGGATAAGTGCTTATGGGGCTGTTTTATCTGAAAAATTTGATTTTATTGTTTAAAAAAAGAGAAGGCTAATGTCATGGATCAAGAACACTTAACGCCGGCAGAACAAAACCAATTGAAACAAGATTTTCTGGTCTCAACACAAGAGGGAGAAAATGGTGAAATTGGAAGAGAAGAAAAAACTCTTGAAGATAATTTTCAAGGGCAAATGCTTCAACAACAGGACTCTTCGCAAGAGGCTGGAAAAGAGGTTCAAGGGGGCGAAGATGCTGCGCCAGATCCGCAAAAAGACTTTATGGGCTATATGCAATGGTTGGGAAAAACACTCCAAAAACAAGGGCTTGTACATGAAAAACAACAACCTTCTCTTGCTCGCGAAGCAGAACAGTTGCATGCGTTTTTTCAGCAGTCTGTTGCAAGTGTTAAACAAAAGCATCATGATTTTGATCAAGCAGCTGATTTTATTTATGAAACACGGGCTAAACAATTGGCAGCTTGTGCTTCGCTCTATCCTGAGATGGCCGATCCCAAAAATATTGATGCGTTGATTGGTGATGAGTTGAAGCAGATCTTGCGCGATTGTGCGCAAAAAAATCAAAATCCGGCTGAAGTGATTTACTCTATTGCACAAAAAATTGGCTACACAAATGTTCCCAATAACATGGGTGAAAATTTACAGGAAAGACACAATTCTGCACGTACTCTTGCTGCTTATAACGGCTTGACGCCAAATGGGCCGATTTCTTTGGATATGCTTGATAAAATGTCAGAAGCAGAGTTTAGCGCTTGGGTTTCTGATCCTAAAAATAAAGCCGCTTTTAATCGTTTAATGGGGGGAAGAGAATTTTAAAAACAAGAATGTGGCAGGTGTTTTTTTCGGGAACGTTAAGAGGCTTTTGGCGCAGAAGAATGTGGCAGGTGTTTTTTGCAGGAATGTTAAGAGACTTTTGGCGCAGAAGAATGCGGGGGGATTTCTCACAGCACGGATGTGGTGAGGAGAGCTCTTATAAGGGGGAGGCAGACGCTAACAGAAATTAGATAAAACTCACAAACAACCTATTCACCATTTGAAATGAAATGTGGTGTTTTAACAACCGGCGCTTTGCCGGGTTTTTTATGTCAATAAAACTTTTAGAGGACAAAATGACTGTAACTTATATCGGACTTAATGACCCAATGGCAGTGCGCACATGGTCTAAATTACTAAACCAAGAAGTCTCAAAAGCACTTCCAATTGCACCGTTGATTGGAAATGATTCAAACAGTATCGTACAATTAAAAGATGAAACCACGAAAGCAAGTGGGGATGCTATTAGCTTTAATTTGCGTGTGCAGTTGCTAGGCGATGGGGTGAGCGAAGGGCAGACATTGGAAGGCAATGAAGAAGCTTTACAGTTTCTCAATGATCGCTTGGCAATTAATGAACTCGTTCATGCCGTGCGTGTCAAAAATGAGGGAACGATTGATCAACAACGAATTCTCCATGATTTGCGCACCGAGGCAAAAAATGGTTTGGTTGATTGGTATGCAGATCGTCTGAGTATGATGTTCTTCATTCAAGTTTGCGGGTATACCGCAAAAACAATTAACTTTGAAGGACGCACGATTACCCTTAAACCAGTTCATTATGGGTTTAATGCGCCAACGGCACCAACCAATAAACGTGTGGTACGTCCTAATGATAAAGCAAAAGATGAGGACTTAAAAGAAGACGATGTTTTTGATCTCAGCTTGATTGATAAAGCAGTTGAACGGGCTAAATTGGCAAATCCTAAAATTAGACCTGTGCGGATCGATGGGGAAAATGTTTATGTGCTTTATCTTCATCCAACCCAAGTGACACAATTGCGAACCAATACTGATGCGGGGCAATGGCTCGACATTACTAAGGCAATCTATAGTGGAAGTCGTATCAAAAATCCGCTCTATGATGGGTCTTTGGGCATGTATAATGGTGTGGTTTTGCGCGAAGCTGAACATATTACCGAAGGGGTCGAAGCTGGAACCGCTAACAAAGCTGTACCAAATGTGCGGCGGGCTGTTCTGCTTGGTGCGCAGAGTGCTGTGATTGCTTTTGGTAAAGATCGAGGGGCGACACGCTATAAATTGGTGGAGGAACTCTTCGACTATGAAAGAGAATTCGGGGTTGCGGCAAAAACCATTATTGGGATGAAAAAAACTTGCTTTACCTTGCCAGGAAGTACGCAAGGGGCTCAGGATTTTGGCACTATCGTCATCCCAACTTATGGAGCACCCGCTTAAAGCGAACGCTTGCTCTCTTCCCCCAACAAGAGGGATCTGTTGGGGGAAAAATTTAAAATGCTTCCAGAAACAAGGACAGGCTTATGACCACTTTATCCACTGATCCCCAAAATCTAAACCTTACACATTCAGACCATTCTAAAACTTTTGCTTATATGGTCGCGCTTATTCAAGATGAAATTGACGATACAACAGCGGAATATTCCCTGCAAATTCAAGATTCAATTTTTACGGCTTTGCGTTTGTGTGAACGCGAACCCTTTTTCTTTAATGAAAAAAGAGAAAGGACGTTTAAAACACAAAGTGGTAAAACATGGTATGGGCAAGAAGAAGGGGTTTTTATTGAAGCAGAAAAGAGTTTGGAGGGCGTCTTTTTAGTAACAAAGAGTGCAACACCAACAAAGTTGTTCTTTAAGCCCTTGGAAGTGTTGCATCAACAATATGGTATGCATCCTGCGCTAGGAACGCCATTCTTTTATACCTACCTTGATCAAAAAATAGGACTCTTTCCAACACCAGAACATCTGGAAACTGTACAGCTTTCTTATGCTCCTGTTCATTTTGCCGATGAACAGCTGAAAGAGGATGATAACCCTTGGTTGATTTATGCTTTTGATCTTATTAAAGCACGAGCAAAATATGAACTTTATAAAAATATCCTTAAAGATCCTGAATATGCCGCCGTTTCTTTCAGAGATTTTCAAGAACAGCTTCAAGCTTTGCGCATTGAAACATCGCGCCGAAAAGGTTCTTCAAAGATTCGCCCAATGCGTTTTTAAAAGACTTTTTTCCAAATCGTTTATGGCTGGCGTTGAAGGTTGGTTTGGCACTGGTGGCTGGTTTGTCACTTATGGCTGGATACACGCGTTGGGTGTTGATGGTGAAGGGCTGGTGGATGGCGTTGGGGTGGCCATTATTGATGGTATCGTTTTTTTGGTGCGTTAAACAACTTGAGGTTGTTTATTTTGTTGAATTTTATGCCTTTAGAGTTTTAAGAGCTTTTGTGGTTTTTTATCCATAAACCTTTGTATTTTGAATGGCACTGAGCTTTTCAAAGATTTTATGGGGGGCTCTTGATGGCTCTTTCCCCCGTCATTGTGGGGGGTGATGTGATTGCGGGCAGTTGATTTTGGTTTGGCGCTGGTGGATGGCGTTGGGGTGGCTATTATTTATGGTATCGTTTTTTTTGGTGCTTTAGACAATCTAAGGTTGTTTATTTTGTTGAATTTTATGCCTTTAGAGTTTTAAGGGCTTTTGTGGTTTTTTATCAATAAGCCTTGGTGTTTTGAATGGCACTGGGCTCTTCAAAGATTTTATGGGGGTCTTGATGGCTTTTTTCCCAATCGCTGATTATCGACCC
Organism: Bartonella sp. AA23NXGY; assembly: GCF_042197165.1. Lineage (NCBI taxonomy): Bacteria > Pseudomonadati > Pseudomonadota > Alphaproteobacteria > Hyphomicrobiales > Bartonellaceae > Bartonella > Bartonella sp. AA23NXGY. The sequence continues at coordinate 128,429 of NZ_JBHIRO010000004.1, forward strand.
GATGTGGCGGATATCAATGGAATTTTTACCGATGAACTTGTTAATGTGCTCCCGGCGGATGGCTCCTATATCCCTATGCCAAGTTTTGAACCTTTATCAGAGCCTTGTCCGGAGCCAATCTTAGGCACTCTTGCGGTTAAAACAAAAAATGGGGTTTCTATTATTGTCGGGACAAGAGATAAAATCTACTTACTTGATAATACAACAATGAACTGGAAAGATATTAGCCAAAAAGGAAAACCTTATCTGGCTAATGTTGATGCTCCGTGGTCTTTTGCTTTGTTTGGTGATTTTATCATTGCTGTGAATGCCAATGATAAACCACAAGTGATTGATATTAATCATGATAAAACATTTAGAAATTTAGGAGGAAATCCACCACAGGCAGGGATTGTTCGAATCTGGGGAGATTTCGTTTGTTTGATGAAATTAACCGAAAATCCAAGACGGGTTCATTGGTCTGGATTAAATGATGCTGAATTTTGGACCGTGGGAAAAAAAAGTTGTGATTATCAAGATTTTCCTGATGGCGGATTCGTCCAAGGGGCAACGGAGACAACAAATCCAATTATCTTTATGCGTTCTGCAATCTATGCTGGTTCTTTTATTCCTGGCTCTAAGATTATTTTTAGTTTCCAAAAAATCCACGATAAACGAGGCGCAAAAAATGCTGAATCAATTGTTTGTAGAGGCGATTTAGCATTCTTTGCCGATGAGGGCGGGTTTTATCAAATAACAAATGAGGGACAGATTATACCCATTGGGTTCGAAAAAGTCGATCGAACGATGACCGCAAAATCAAGGAAGGATAATCTGTACACTCTGTCTGCTGCTATCGATGGGGTGTATAATCGTGTTTATTGGATGGTTGATTCTGATGAGAACCTTCATAAACGTATCTTGCTCATTTATGATTGGGGATTGCAAAAATGGACAAAAGCTCTCGTCGATATCAAAATGATATTGCCTATTTTCTTAGCAGGAACAACCCTAGAAGGTCTTGATTTTGTGACTAAGAATATTGACGATTTGTCCTTTTCTCTCGATAGTAAAGCTTGGAAAAATGAATCGCCTATTCTGGGGGCATTTGATCAACAGGGGAGACTGGGTTCGTTTTCTGGGGGTCCTATGGCTTGTGTCGTGACATCACAAGAAATGGGGCAGACAAATGGCATGATAACACGGGTGAAAAATATTATGCCTCAAGTCAATAGTGGAAAGTTTTATTTGTCTGTGGGAATGCGCTTTCGACAATCTCTTGAAGAGGAAACTGTTTGGTTGCCAGAAAAACAGCCCTCTTATAATACTGGACAAATTCACTGTCGTGCAAGGGCACGGTTTTATCGCTTTAAATTGCGTATTCCTGAAGGGGTGAATTGGACTCATGTCACTGGATTTGATGTGGAATTGACGCGGGCCGGCATGCGATAGGCATGCCCTTTTGTAATACCATGCGATAGGCTCAAGCCTCTATTATTAAAGAACAAATGCCCCATAGGCTTCCCAAACCTTTATAAACAAAGGCACAATGCGATAAGCTGTGTCTTTATAATATGAAGAACAAGGTGGTGCGTTATGTTTCATGCTTTTCTGCGATAAAGGAAAATAGGCTGCACCATGGTTTATTTTTATAAAGAAAAAAGTTCCCTCTTTGTTGTGACAAAGGGATGATGGGGCTTTTTTTCTTTTATTGTGCGGGGGGCATGGAATGCGTGAAGTATGCATGGGGATGCGTATTGCTCAAATGAGGGAAATGACAAAGCTAAAAGAGCTAAAATTATGATGCTTGAGAGTCAAGGTTTATATTCTGCTCATCTGACAGAGCAGTGGCCATGGGGAAAAATAGCTCCCTATCAAGAGGCACTCAATGCTGCATTGAAAAAATATGCGCAGCGCTTTCCGGATGATGTTTGTCTGGAAAAAATTGCTGAAGAAATCGCTACAGGACAAGCACAATTGTGGCTGGTCTTAAAAAATAAAATCCAATTTAGTGCTTTTGCAATTACCAAAGTTGAAATAACCCATACGGGAAAAAAATGCGTCGTTCTCTCAGATCTTGCGGGAGAGGGAGGGCTGAAATTGGTCAAGTTGATTGATGAAGTCGAAAAATGGGCGCGAACAATCAATGCGGACGAAATGCACATGTTTGGAAGAACTGGATGGGCGAAAAAGCTCGCTCATCACGGATATTCTCGTAATCTTATTCAATATAGAAAGGTTCTGGGTTCATGAGTAGAAAAAAAACACCTCAAGTGCAGACAACAACACAAACAAATGCACCACCCGCTTGGGCTGCTGATATTCTTAAACAAGCCAGTGCTAACGCGCTTGGACTTTATAATAAAGGAATTGGCGGAAACGTTTATCAGGGAGAGAGAGTTGCCGGTCTTAGCGATATGACAAAAAATGCGCTAACTGGTTTACAACAAGCAGCTGGGCTCTATAATAATCCAACGGTAACGCAATGGTTGAATGCACCAACCAACAGCGCTACAAATCTTTCCGGTATGGCTAAGGGAAGCTGGATTGGAAGCAATAGTAAATTTAATACTGCATTGCAAAATGCTCTGAATAAAACGTCCGATGCAATTAATCAATCGATGTCGGGAGCAGGACGTTATGGCTCTGGAGCTCATACTGGTGTGCTGGCCGATGAGTTAGGCGCCTTGGCAACAAATGCTGCAGCACAGCAATATAATCAAGATATTAACAATATGATGAATGCAAACCAGATGATTGATCGCTCTCAGAATGATCAAGTTAATGCGGCAAATAGCTATTATCAAGGACAGAGTAACGTGCAAAGCAATGCTTTGAAAGGGGGCATGATTCAAGATATAAACCGCCAAAATGTCTTAGATGCTGAACGCCAAAAATGGTCAGAAAAAGATAATCAAGATTGGAACCGATTGCAAAGCTTGTTACAGGTAGGGACACAGGCTGCTGGAAATTACGGAACGACTTCAGGAAAATCCACGACAATGCCTTCTGTGACAAAAGATCCATTGCGTGATGCGCAGCAAGTACTTGGATTGGTCGGAGGAATTTTAGGGCTTTGTGATGTGAGAGCAAAAGAAAATATTATCCCTGTGGGGCAGAAAAAGGGATATCCACTTTATACCTTTAATTATAAGGGAAATCCACAACGTTATCAGGGCGTTATGGCGCAAGACGTGTTGCGTGTGAACCCTGAAGCTGTTTATGTCAATGCGAAAACAAAGTTATTGCATGTTGATTATGACAAAATAGGCCTGAAAATGGAAAAAATGAAAATGGAGAAAATGCCGGCATCTAAAAATAAAATTGCGGCTTTCTTTTCTTCATTTTTTGCTCGTTTTCCCTTTTTGAAAAAAGAGTATCTTCTATGAGCTCGATTTATGATTGGTCAATTGTTGCATCAGAAAATGCTTATGTCGACGAGAATATAAACTGGGCAGAAGGGCAACCGCCAAGCACAGTCAATGATAGTGCTCGCGCTATGATGCAACGCATCAAAGAATATTTGTTGGATAATGGGGGCGGGATTGAAACACAGTTTACTGTCGATGTGGAAAATGAGAGAACGTCACTTCGTTTGGCAACAAAGTCTTTTTTTGAGACTTATATGGATGGCATTGTTGTGCGCTTTAAAGCACAAGGCGTCAACAGAGGAATAACAAATATTTCTTTAAATCAATTGCCGCCAAGACCAACTTATATGGCAACGCCAGAGGGTATTATGCCTTTAAAGGGCGGGGAAATTCAAAAAGGGGGGCTTTATGAAGTCGTCTATACGCGTGATATTGCCGGAAAAAATGCTGATGGCTGGTTTTTAACCAATCCTACTATAAAACTTCCTGAAATTCCGCCCTTTCCTCCTTTGCCTGAAACTTTTTCTTCTGGATTTATCGGGACTTTTGCTACAGAAAAAATACCCTCTGGATGGTTACTGTGTGATGGTAAAGAATATTCGCGAAGGAACTATGCTAATCTCTTTGCTGTTCTGGGAGAAACATGGGGAAAAGGAAACGGGAGAACAACATTCAATGTTCCCGATTTGCGTGGAATGTTTTTACGGGGGCTCGATAGTGGAAAAGAAATTGATAAAGGACGTCGCTTGGGAAGCCGACAAGAAGAGTCTTTTCAATCCCATACCCATGAGGGAAAAACAGATTCAACAGGTAACCACCAGCATAGTTATCCAATGATTGAAGAGGTAGTTTGGGATATGAATCACGGTGAATATTATAGAAATCTGGCTCAAATTTACAATAAAAATTTGTTGACAGGTCCTGCGGGAGAGCATGAACATAAGGTCTTGTTGCAAAAAACAGGGGGAGATGAAACACGTCCTGTCAATGTGGCGGTGGTTTATGCTGTCAAAGCCTGAGAATGAAAGCTGTGTGAGAGAAAGATAAAAATGCTTGCAAAATGTTTGTTATGAAAAAAAGTCTTATTGAATATAAAGTCTTATAGAATATATTGTGCAGAAAGTTTTGAGGCGCTTTAGAAAAAAAACTCAACTCTCTTTATTCTTTTATTTTTTGTGCTGCCTTTGTTGGATGCCTAAAGGTGAGTTTACCTATTGTTCTTTAGAGGATCAAGACAGTGATTATTAAAGGTAGGGAAAGAACAAAAAAAATTTCTTTATTCATGGCGTTTTTTGCTGAGGAATAAAGATTTTATCCCAAATGCCTCTCTCTTGTGGTATCGTGATCCATTGTTTCAAGTGCTGGGTTTAAACCGCTGCTGTGCGATGACAAAAAGCCCCTAGATAATTTTATCCTATTATAGCGTAAATACCGTCATTAAAACACTATTATTGAAGCTGGTGATATCAGTAAGATAGCTTAAAGTATTTAATACATTAGCAACTGTTCTGGGGAGGATTTGCTTGGTTAAGTATTATGCAAGTGAATCATATAAATAATGAGCAGATATGGAGCTCCTTCAGAGGAGTTGGATTGTTTACAAACCGATGTGGGGCTAAAACCTTTGTCCTTTGAGGGTGGTGGAAAGAGGTCAACGGATATGTTTATTTAAAGCGAGAAAAAGCAAAATGGAGCACTCCCTTTTTTGGCAAAGCGTGTAGGAAAAAAGCCACTCTTTGTTTTCAAAATGGGTGCACTGTTGGCAAGAGCAGCAGGTTGGCGATGCGTTGTAGTACATGGTGAGGCATTGAACTCTCTGAGATGGCATTTTGTGCTTATCAGGAAACTTCTTGAAACGGGATGAGAGTGATACGAGAAAAATCTATAAGACAATAGTTTGTTCCGTTGTGTTGTAAAATACCATTGTTTGAGATGTGGTTAAAATTTTATGCATGGGGTGTTTTTCATCTGTGCGTATTCCTAACGCAGCATTTTTTTGTAGAATAACTCTGGACAGGGGATACATTACAAGGATGCATTTGAAGGGGGAAGCCAAGTCAAATCTGTTAGATAAGAAGCCAGATTGTTTACAAACCATTGTTTATTGATTGGCATTATTTAAAGACCGGTGTGGGCTTTGTCATTTTGGGAAAGGTTGATACAGCATGCAAGGTGACATGCATTTCTCTTTGGTTTTAGGTGGTAAAATCATCATTTTAGGTGGAAAACAGAGTATAATCTAAAAAAATACCTTGTAAAAATTTTCGATGAGGAATTTTTTTCAAAAGCTTTTCATATGGTTGTCTGAGGTTGTCTGAGGTTGTCTGAGGTTGTCTGAGGTTGTCTGAGGTTGTCTGAGGTTGTCTGAGGTTGTCTGAGGTTGTC
>NZ_JBHIRO010000004.1:134263-142554 GCF_042197165.1 Bartonella sp. AA23NXGY
TGAGAAATGCAAGAGCCGTACAACGAAAAAAGAGATGCAAATGCCTTAATACGCGTTTAGCTTATCAAAAAGGGGGATATAATGGCACTTTTTCCATTTTCTATTTCTGATATTGATGATCCGGAATGTATTCGTGTGGTTCTTTATGCTAGCGGAAGAATGGGACATGCTCCTTTAAACGCATTGTTGAAGAAAGCATATGAAGATATTACAAAAATTGCAAAGCGCATGGATGCTTTAGAAAAAAAATTAAATGCTCTAGATCTTATCAATGTCGAACAGAAAAAAAATGAGAAAGAAGAGAAGCAAGACAGTATTAATAGTGTTGTGAGTGGTGGAATAACGACACCAAACAGTTTTGTGAGCGCACCAGAAATTAAAACAGAATCATCGTCCGTTGGAGACATATTTTTTTCTCCAATATACGAGGCGCCAAAAATAGACTACAGCTCTTTTATTTCAAAATTTACAGCACATAAGCCGCTAGAAATACACAGTAGTGTTACTCAAAACATCAGTGTTGAGCATTCTAGAGAGATTTCTTCTTTGTTAGATAAGGAAAAATAGAAAAGAGTGATCATAACAATATGTATGGGGTGAAGCTATAGATCAGATAAACCTGATTTATATCTTCGGTGGAGCCTGAAATTGCACTTTGTTTGAGATGTTAAAAAATGGTAAAAATTGATAGAGAAGCGTTGTTGCTGGATAAGTTGATCATGCGTTGTTGGGGAGAGTAGGGCGCATATTGAAATCTAAGGGTAAGTTTTTAAAGCCTACAGAGTAAGGAGCTATGCCCAAATAGAAACGCATGGCAAAAGAAGCTTTAAAAAGATAAAAAATCTTGCAATCATTTTAAAAAGCTTTTGGATAGAGCGTTTGATGATTTTAACTCTATAAATAATTTGCGGTTTTTACGCTTTTTTAAAAGAGAAAAAGTGCAGTTCCTCGCAATTTTAATTTGTTAAAAATCCCATAAAAAGAAAATGTTAATTGCCAAAAGGACAAAAGCAGAAAAATGCCTATAAAAAAATCATGCGTATCGTTGTGTCTTTTCTTATAAAGAAGAGAAATGCTGTACTGTTGGAGCAGGCTTGAAGGCTAACGTTTCACTTGTTTTCTTATCAGACAAGATTGTACAAGCGGTTGTTGATTTGTCTTATCCTGTTTATGCTGTAAAGACTGTCCTTTCAGGTGTGATGATATAAGGCAAGTCTCTTTGTAAGAGCTTCCATGATACAAAAAGTGTTTTTTAAAGGGCGTGGCAAATATTTAAGGCAGGCTTATTTGTTGAGCTTTAAGTTTAAATCAATCACATGTGAGAAAGCCAAATGGACCCCACTGCAATCTGGGCTGTTGATAAATCAGATTGGGTGAAGAATCTTCATCTTTTGAAGTGGTGAATGTAAGTTAAGAAAAACCAGCTTTTACAAGCGTAAAAGAACGGGTCTTATTATAATTATGGACTTAAATCATGTGTGTTTTTTCATGGATTATATTGAGATAAAGCTACAAAGTATTTTGATTTATTTGATACGTTTTTATTTTAGAAAGTGTATTGTTATAAACAGCTCTCCTCAATACGAATGTATCATTATTTATACTCTTTTTGGATATTTTTATAAATATAATTAAAAAGCTTGCAATACTATACGTTTTGTGTATAAGTATTTATTATTGATTTCTTTTGTATTTTATTTAGTTATATCTCTATTCATAAGCCGCGCCTTTAAATGGTGCGGCTTTTTTTACTTTCTAATAACAGGGGCGCTATATATTTGTTATTGAGATGGCTTTGGATATTTTTCTCATTATTGTATTTTGTGATTTCATTTTGCAGTGAAATCTTTAAATTCTTGTGTGTTTTATCCCAATAGGGAAGATTCAAATAAAAATGCAGGCGTCTGGGGTTGGTTTCTTTGCTTTGGTTGGGGGGCGTTGAATAGTTAAAGAATCTTTGTGATTGTTTGACGGAGAATGATATGAGGTGAAGCATAAAATGGTGGCGCATTTGAAGGGCCATTATCATACATGCCAGCATGGTCAAAAATGCAAATGTGTCTTTAACAGTGTTTGTTGATCTCGATTAGAAAGTCCATTCTTTTTTGTTAGGAGTTTTACATCTATAATCTCTTATCTTGTTTTAGCGACTGCTTTTTGAGGGGGCGGTAATAGAAGGCGTATAAGATTTTATATATGAAGTGTTTGTGTGGTGAATAACGGTAAATCCATTGAGCACTCCCATCTTTACGCTTATGTAGAGGCAAGCCCGCACCATTATTGTATTTTCTAGCTCCCAATATTTACGACAGCCTTGGTTCGTGAGATGCTTCATAAGAGCCATATGCCTTTCTTATACAGTTTTTAATCCACATGCTAGCTCCGCTTGTAACTTGTAAGCAACATGGTTTTGATTGTTTCAATAGAAAACAAACTTCGGATGAGAGAATCCTATGGTGTTCGGGTTTCTCATTCAACATGTAAAACAATAAATATTCTTTATAAATCAATATGACATGTCTTAACAAAGACGAATTGTTTATAGATCCGCATGGATGAAGAATCTTCGTCTTTAAAAGTGGTGAGAGAAAATCATCAGCCCTATTTTTTCATAAAGGGCATGAGAAAAGTGTTTCATAAGAATTATATACGATAAGAATTATACGGTAAAAAAGAGAGTCTTTTGACATAAGAGTCTTGATCGTTTGCGGCTATAACCTGTATTGTGTACACAGATACTTCTATCATTTTTTGCTGTAAAAGCTTCTCTTGGGATATTAAAGGGTACAATCTTTATGGAAAAAAGAATCCGAGCAAGACAAAAGGCTTATTTCAAAAGATTATATCGCAAGATTGCTTTTGTTTGCATAATACTTTTTTGTATAGTGTTTTTGTGTTTTGTTGTTGCAAAGGTGGTTAGTTATTTTTCTTCTCATAAAAAAGTAACACAACAAGCACCCGTTGAATTGGTTATTCCTGTTTTTGATCTACGCGTATATTGCAAGGAAATTTCTGCCTCCGTTATGCCCGATATGAAAAGAGAGGTTTATCAGCATTGTCTTAATTTGGAAAGTGAGGCCTATTTTGCTATTCGTGAAATGTGGGATAAGCTTTCTGATAGTGCTAAAAAACAATGTTTGACGAGGGTCCGTCCTGGGGATGGAAATTATTTTCTCTTACGAGACTGTTTTCTGAATGAAAGAGAAAATAAAACAGGCAAAAGGCGCAATTACTTTTAAGTTTTTATATGGAAAGTTAAAAGGATGCGAATTTTGATAAAAAGATAAAAGCCTCTTAAATGACTATCTGCCTCATGACCAATAGCAGCTTGATTTATTTATCTTGTTATATCGCACTTCTTATTTAAGGTGTGGCGACATAAGGTATGGATGGCCTCCTTGAAATGTTTAAGGGGGCGTGGTGGAGTTTCAGGAGGATTTGTTGCGCTTTTTTAAGGGAAATAACGAGTGTGGGAAATCCATTTCGTGATGGTTTTGGTGAATGGTATAATGGTAAAACCATCATGAAATGTATAAAATTTATAAAGCATGTTCATCTTTATGGTTTAAACAAAGAATAAGCCGGTACTATCTCACACTTTGCTCGCTCCCAATGGTGCCTCTCGACAGCCCCTTAGCCTTAGAGAGGGTTCATAAGAGGCACTTTTAGTCTTTTTTATTGTTTTTACTCCACGCAGGTTTTCCTACGTGTAACATGCAAGAAAAAGAGATTGATTCAACAGCAAACAGATTGAGGATGAAAAATCCTACGGTATTAATTTTCTTACTCAACACAAAAAATATGAATTATCATTACAAATCAATTCAGTGTATGAATTTTATAAGTATTTTCATTGTTGACAGACCAGTGTGATTTGAGAATCTTCCTTCTTTGAGGGTGTAAGTCAATAGACATGACAAAAATGAGTAAAAAAACATTCCTTTTATAAACATTTACCGCTTCTTCATGCGTAAAGCGCTGTGCTGGGTTTAAAAATGTGCTTGTTTTATAATTCTAGTTTTCTTTATCAGAAAATTCTTTATCAGAAAAGATAAGTAAGGAAATACGTTAGGCCATTCTTATTGATAGGCTTTGAGGAGGGTATTTTTTTGAGAAGAAGCTGATTTTTAAAAAAGTGTGACATATTGGTCGTTTTTTTCATAATTTGATATTTTTTTGTATTTAAATATTTTGTTTTTAAGCTCAATTTGTTATAAATAAAAACTGTGATTAACTTAAAAACTCTATGGGTTAAAATAAAAATTGATAGTATCATTGACTTGTTTGGGAAAGAAGATTGATCTCTTGGTGATTATAGGGCTTGAATAATACTTCGTGTTAATCTATCTATAAAAGTTAAGAGGTTTTGTGAGGCGATCGTGGATTATCGCTCGCAAGGGGTTGCTTTAGCGATGAAGAGAGGCTATATTTATAAAATAAAGAGGTTCGCGCAGTGACTCGTTGAGATGGAAGTGCTTGTGAGTTAAATGCACGAGGGGGTAGAGGATATCGGCGTTTTTAGGAGCGGTGGTTTTAGAGCAAAAAAGGAAGCTTCTACTATTCTCTGGCAGGAATTTTTTCTTTGTCAGGTGTGTTATATGTGTGTTTTCCTTTTTGTTTTCCACAAGATAATTATTTTTTTAGTGAAATATGGTTTATTTTAAAAAAAACACTTGGCATTTTACGTGAACATCATTAGGTTTCTGCTGTTTGACAGAGAAAAAGGGAATTTTTGATTTACGATTTCCCTGCTGTTTTGTGATTTTCAAGAAAATATATGCTTTTATCAATATCAGTAGGGTTCGTTTGAGTGAAATAAACGCGGATAGCTTGATAATCGTATGTTAAACATGATCAGCATTATCAAAAGATAATGTAATGAGGAAGCGTCAATTAAGACACACATAAGACAAACACTCCAAAAAGGGATAAAGATGAGGCCACAACAAAATAGACGGGTACGCGGTCGCAATAATAACAATAATGGTAATAACAATAATAATCGTCGCGGTCCTAATCCGTTGTCTCGCAATTATGAAAGTAGCGGTCCGGATGTTAAAATTCGCGGGAATGCTCAGCAAATTGCCGATAAATACATAAGCCTTGCACGTGATGCACAAGGTGCAGGTGATCGTGTTATGTCGGAAAATTATTTACAACATGCCGAGCACTATTTGCGTATTATTTTAGCAGCAGCTGGGCAAATGTCTCAATCGGTTCGGCGTGATGAAAATCGTGGTGATGAAAACGAAAATCGTGATGAAAACAATGGGCAAGAATGCGGTGAAATAAATCTTGATGGTGAAAAAAAGGATGCTGTCGAGGGTGATACAGATGTATTACAAATGTCGTCGCAAAAAAATGGCAATGGCCAATATGATAAAGCGCAAAATGGGGATGCGCGTGAAAACGCTTTAGAGGCTCTATCGGATGAAAAAACAGATCAAGAGCACTGCCTCTCTGAGAAAAATGTTGAACCTGTCAAAAAAATACGTCGTTCTCCTCGTCGACGTACTGTACGGACTCAAGATGAATCATCTCTTGAGCTTTCACTTACAACAGCAGAAAGCTCTAGCAATGGAGATGCATCAACAGCAACAAAAACAGCAACAAAAGAGGATTCTTCTTTGCCTGGATTAGGTGAGGGGATACAGAGAAAACCACGCCGTCGCCGAGTGGTCAATCTTGAGGCAGAGGAAAATGTTTAAACCTGAAGGGTGCTGTGTAAGCGCGCTTGTGTGGTGATGTTATTGGTATCATGATAATAAATTATAATATGCTCAAGAAGCTTCTTGCGCTTTCCTTGAGTTTTCACGGGGCTGTATTGAGACTTAACGAAGGCTGTTGACAGAAAAGATTGCCTCTTTGCTGAGATTTAAGTAAGGGGATACAGGGAAGATGCGTCGTCGCTCAAGTGGTCAATCTTGAAGCAGAGGAAAATGTTTAAACCTGAAGTGTGCTGTATAAGCGCTTGTGTGGTGATGTTATTGGTATCATGATAATAAATTATAATATGCTCAAGAAGCTTCTTGCGCTTTCCTTGAGTTTTCACGGGGCTGTATTGAGACTTAACGAAGGCTGTTGACAGAAAAGATTGCCTCTTTGCTGAGATTTAAGTAAGGGGATACAGGGGAAGATGCGTCGTCGCTCAAGTGGTCAATCTTGAGGCAGAGGGAAATGTTTAAACCTGAAGGGGGCTGTATAAGCGCTTGTGGTGATGTTATTGGTATCATGATAGTAAATTATAATATGCTCAAGAAGCTTCTTGCGCTTTCTTTGGATTTTCACCGGCAATATTGAGACTTAACAAAGGGTGTTGACAGAAAAGATTGCCTCTTTGCTGAGATTTAAGTGAGGGAATACAGAGAAAACCACATCCGTGTATTTTAAGAGGCAGTTCTTTTATGAAGAACGCAATGTCGTTGTTTTATTTAATTCACACTTATATTCAATGTATTCATGCCCATTTCGCACTGGTGTTCATGAATTCTATCATGTGAAATCCATCGGTTATCTTTGCTTAATAAAAGATGTAAACTGGGCGTTATTGCTTTAATTTTCAATGTTGCAACAGTTCTTCTTTTGATACCTGATTATCTATAAGAGGTATTTTATTCATCCATTTCCTTGCTGGGATATGTAAAGAAATGATTTTGATTCAGTTTTTTACGAACAGATTTGAAAGGGAGAATCTTACAGTATTTGAGATTCTCGTTTGACATGCAAAATAAATCATCACTATAAATTAGTATGTTGAATTTTTGCACTCAAGAAGAGGTATTTCTTGCACGTTTATTAGCTTTTCCCAAGTGATGTCATTTTCTTAAAATGGGAATGCGTTGACAGAAAGGTTTCTTCTTTTCCAAGATTTAAGTGAGGGGATACAGTAAAAAACGCGCCGTCGCCCGTGTGGTGGATATTTAAGACTTATCACATTAATTTATAATAATAATTCATTGTTTTGAATGTTAGGTGAGGGCCCCTAAACCCCTAGAATTCTCTCATTTCCAAATTTGTTCCATGTTGGATCAACAAAAACCATTCGCTTGCACGTTGCAAACGGGGAGAGCCCGTGTGGATAAATTTGTATAAGAAGGAATAAAAATGGCTCTTATGAACTCTCTCTAGCGCCAAGGATTGTGGGCAACATCCACGAGTTGGTAAAGCGTGTGATAATGCCGGCTTGCAGAAAATGTTTAAACCTTCAGAATGCTATGTCAGCGCTTATTGATGTTAGTTTTCTTAATGAGGCATTATCTTCGCTCTCTCTTTTGTTGTTTCAACAGAAAGAATGGAGACAAGTGCACCGGTATGATAATTGTAAATCATAAATTTTGTTTGTCCATCAGGGGTTAAAACTTTCAGTACAATATTGTGTTCTGAGAGGCTTTGCGACAAAATCTGTGTTTTTTCCGGTAGAGAGAGCGTATGATGGATAACGTGTGGGTTTTTGCTGAGAGAGGAAGATAGCTCTGTTTGTTTTGGCGCTGATCCGGTTTTTATCACTTTATAAACAATTAAAAACAGTACGGTTAGAATAAGGAAAAGCGTTATTAAAACGGAAATAATCATTAAACCCATAAGTTTTTTTCTCACTCGTTCTACGGCAGGGTCTAAAGGGAGATCTTGAGGCAGAGAATTTTGCTCTGTGTGATGGTCTTTTGAAGGGTGCATTCGCTTATTATCCATCATGTCTTTCATTGATTATTTTTTTTGAGATCTGATGGGTTTATGCTTTTAAAGTTTTTTGTGCAAGAGGTTTGTGGAAGAAGAATGTAAAAGAGGAAGCGATGTTGGTAAAATATCTTCTTTGTGTACTGTAGACAGCTTGTCCTTTACGTTTTGGCTTTTAAGAAGAAAATTTCCACGGTTTGTTACAGACCAGATCAAGTTTACTTCTTGTTGATGTAAACTGGGTTGTACGTTTATACATTGAGCAAAAATTTGTTGTCCATAAAGTGCAAACTTTTTTGTGGACGGGACCATGGCCTGTTCACAAGCTTGAGCCGTGGGATAGATTTTAACCATTGTATTGTTCGAATAGCAACTATTAAAATCATCTGTACATGAAACTAATAAGAGGATAAAAACAAGGGGATTCATCAATTATTTTCCAAATGACAGGTTGACAGAGCGGACTCCAATTTGTCAGCCTAGGGACTTCTTCACTGTTAAACGCTTTCAAAGTTTTTTAGTTCCCCTTTGAGATGGGTTTTCCCCTTTGAGATGGGTTTTCCCCTTTGAGATGGGTTTTCCCCTTTGAGATGGGTTTTCCCCTTTGAGATGGGTTT
>NZ_JBHIRO010000004.1:142654-151269 GCF_042197165.1 Bartonella sp. AA23NXGY
TCCCCTTTGAGATGCGGGTTCTATAGTGAATTAATCAAAGTCATTGGCTTGCACGTCATAAAAGGGTGTGTGGGGGGGGCTCTATGTCGGTGAGTAATATTTGAAAAAAGACTAAAATGCCTCTTATGGACGCTCTCAAAGGTCAATGGCTGTTGTAACATGAGAGACAAATGGTATGATGATGCTCAGCTACTACTTTTATGAAGTGAAAAGGGGTATGAAGGTAAAGAAGGGCGTGGCGTAACAAGGGGCGGTTTTGATGGTTCACTTTACGGGGGCTATTATATCTTATTTACACATACTGTTTTGAAATGAGCGTGGATGCGCTGGGAAATATTAAAAAAGTGCGTGAATGAGGAACACAAGTGTATCCTGTTTTAGGATGCCCTATTGTAACTGAAGAGAATATCTCCATTAAAGAATGCGATAAATAAAAGCATAAAATGTGTAATTTACATCAATTAATTGTCTTTGTCGTGGAGGCTTTAAGTCCGTAAAGCTGAAGAGTGATGATGGATATTAGCTTTACTCCTTGAAATTTCATATTCTGCCAAAATAAAATTATATACGCATTGCGAAAATTACACAAAAAGAGATGGGTAACAGGCTCGCTTTTATTTTGCATATAAAAGCTGAAACGGTTTGCTCTTTATCGTTTTGGTTTCTGTTTTAAAATATGCGATTATATGAGGGATGGAAGTTGATTGACAGCGGAAATGGATTTTATGTGGCTTTCAGTTCTCATCGTTAAGGTTTTGGGGAACTATTGGGGGACTATAGAGGTTGGTTTAAAGAGGTTGGAAAATATCTTTGTGCTTAATAAACAGATGAGACATTTTGCTAAAAAAGGGGAAACTTCTCTTGTTCATTGTTTAAAATGCTCTTTTAAGAAAAAATATCAAAATAAGTATCAGGAACAGAGAGGCAATAGACAATTCCTTCTTGTGTCAATTTGAGGGAAGCTGAACCATTCACGGAAATGGGAACGATTTTTTCGAGAACGGCACTACCAAAACAGGCTTTTTTATTGTTTGTGGGAGGGATGCCGGATTCAAAATTTTCATGCCACGTGATGATAAGTTGCGTTTTGCCATTCAGTTTTGTTTCAATTTCACAGCGTACACAGATGCTCCCCTTTTCTTGGGAAAGGGCTCCAAAAGAAAGAGAATTGACAATCAGTTCATGAAAAGCCAAACCGATATGCAAAGCGGCATTGGGAAAAAGATAAGGATCGACGCCTTCAAGTGAAAAACGTTCTGTTTCTTTCATAAAATAACCTAAAGCCTGCGTTTGGACCAATTCGCGAAATTGAGCACCACGCCAATCGGAATCAGTGATCAGATCTTGAGAATGAGAAAGAGAATGAAGACGACCTTGAAATTTTCGTAAAAAAACCTGAAGAGATTCAGTATAGCGGGCGGTTTGGCTGGCAATACTTTGAATGATCGCTAGAAGGTTTTTAGAACGGTGACTGACTTCGCGAAGAAGGATTTTAAGCACTTGTTCACGGCGGCGTAAGCCGGAAATATTGACACCGGTGGTGATAATACCAATAATGTCTTCGTTATCATTGCGGTGGCAATCAATAGAAAATTTGTACCAAATCTCTTGTTTATTTGTATCTTCAAAACGTGCTTCAACAGTTTGCATTTTGCCACTGGCTAAAACTTGCAGTTTGATGGTTTCCATATTGTCTGCAAGGTCAAGCGAAAAAAAGTCGCTGTCACGACACCCAACCCGCCATTTATTGTGCAAATGGTGTGGCAAGTTTTCAGCCCATAAATAAACCAGATTTGTTGCCTGATAGAGAACGCAAATATCAGCACCACGAATCGCTTGCATGAGCGCACTCATATGAGATTTATCCATGGGAGGCTTTGAAAGAGGCGTAACGATCATAATTTTAAGATGTTACCCTGTTCTAAGCCGCTTTAGAAGCATTCTCTTGAAAAAATAAAGCTTGGGAAATAAGCGCTTTCACCATATCAGGGTTAAAAGGTTTGGTCACTAAAAAAGTTGGTTCTGGACGCTCGCCAGTGAGAAGCCTTTCGGGAAAAGCCGTGATGAAAATCACCGGTATACGGTCATTTTTCAAAATCTCGTTGACCGCATCAATCCCTGAACTGTTATCGGCTAATTGAATATCAGCCAAAATCAACCGTGGTTTTTTCTTATGATACATGATGACAGCTTCATCACGCGTGCGCGCTATTCCTACAACATGATGACCTAGGCTTTCTACCATTTGCTCAATATCAAGTGCAATAAGAGGTTCATCTTCAATAATCATGACTTCAGTGGCAATTTGTTGAGAAATATCAATGGATGCTTGGTTGAGAAGCTTGCGAAATTCTTTCGTATCCAGATTCATGATTTCGCTGGCGTCTTGTTCATGAAATCCTTCAACGGCAATGAGCAAAAATGCTTGGCGTGCACGGGGCGTGAGATAGGATAATTTGGCACTGGTTTTTTGTTCAAGACCAAATTGGGGCAGGGGTTCAGGGATGTTTGGTGTGGTTTGGTCAAAAAGATGGCAAAAAAGCCAATAGGTACCAATTCGGTCAGTGGAGGCTTTGGGAAAAATGGAGATGTCGGCAATGAGTGCTTCCAACATCGCTGAAACATAGGCATCGCCAGAGGATTGGCTACCGGTGACAGAGCGGGCAAAACGCCGAAGATAGGGAAGATGCGGGGCAATGCGCGTTGATAATGACATAATTTATAACTCCTTTGACCTTTCAAGCATTTTGTTGGTTGAAATTCTCAACCGATAAAAAAGTTCCTTGATTTGTATGGAACTTTTTACCGACAGCTATATTTACAACCATAAGGCGAAAAAATCTTCGCGGTGCTACCAGTAATATATGGATTAGGGGGATGAAAAATGAACGACCGTGATGAAAAAAATCTCACTACACAATTTAGAGTTGGAGATGATCTTCTCGGGGTCAATAGCGAAATAGCACGGAAGTTACGTCAATTTTACATGGAAATTCAAGAAGAAGCACTGCCACGGTGTTTGCTTGAGCTTTTAGAGAAGTTGGAGCGCGCAGAGCAATTTGGCTTAAACAATGTGGAAAAGGTTTGAATCCTTTATGTCAAAGTGCGCGAAAAACTTTAAACAAGAACTCCTTTCTGTGTTGCCGGCTTTACGAGCTTTTGCTGTTTCTTTAAGTGGCAAGCACGATAAAGCCGAAGATTTGGTCCAAGATACTGTTATGAAGGCATGGGCTAAGCAAGATAGTTTTGAGATGGGAACTAATCTTAAAGCTTGGCTTTTTACCATTTTGCGCAATGAATTTTATAGTCAAATGCGTAAAAAGGGAAGAGAAGTTCAAGATACCGACGGCGTGTTTACTCAAAATGTCGCTGTTCATCCTGCTCAATATGGATCACTTGATTTGCAAGATTTCAAAAAAGCCTTAAATTTGCTTTCTGCCGATCAAAGAGAAGCCATTATTCTCATTGGCGCATCGGGATTTTCTTATGAAGATGCTGCGGCTATTTGTGGTTGTGCTGTTGGAACCATTAAAAGCCGTGTGAGCAGGGCGCGTAATCGATTACAAGAACTTCTTAAAGTCAATGGTGAGTCTGATTATGGTCCTGATTCTTACTCAGCTGGAAGTACATTGTGTTCATTTAACGGCTAAAAAAGCATAATAATTATGATTGATAGCCTTGTTTTTTTTATTCCCGTTATAGCTATTACAGTAAAGTCAGTATCTGAGGGAATTCAGAAGTTTGGCGTGTATCCTTAGGAACACAAGAAAAGCCTGTATAAAACTTTCTCACGGGCTTTAGGTTTTATGTTCCATAAGGTTGCCTTCCTTTGTGCTGAAAAATGACGACTTTCAAGTTCGCCAATGGACATTCTATGACAACAAAAACAAATTTGATGCCTCAAATGCCTTCTTCTGATGCAACGATATCACGCTGGCGGTGGGGTGCGATTGTTGTTTCTCTTGTTATGGCTCTTTTGGCATCGGTTTTTATTATGTTGCTTTCAAATGCCGTTGATCGAGAAGTCGCACAGTTGAATACAAGTTCAGAATTGCGCGAACAGGCTGATTTGGTCCTTATTAGCCTGATTGATATGGCTGTTGCTGATCGCAGCTATGCAAAAACGCGCAAGGCGGAAGATAAAATACGTTTTGAAAATGCAGAGCGGGAGTTGGGGAATATTCTCGACTATATCGCACTTATTGTTTATGCGCATCCGCAGTGGTATAAATGGTTTACGGCTTTTAAAGAAGAGGTTGAAGCACGAAAAGCCTTTATGAATGCCCATATGCGTGCTCTTGATGCGATTCCTGAACAACCTTCTCAACCTTCTCATGCGGACTCTTTGGAAGTATCAAAGATTCCTGTAGCACGTTTAGCTCAATTGATGACAAGCTTTATTAATGGGGATGATGTGGTGCGACAAAAACAGCGTGAGGGTATCGCATTGATGCGGGCGGCTTTGACATTGGCGGCTATTGTTTCCGTTGTGAGTACCTTTATTTCTGCCTATTTTGTTATTAATCGTTTTCATCGTGATATGCGCTCTTTAAAATTGTATCAATTGCTGCTTCATAGTGAAAATATCGCTCTGGAAGCCCGCGTGAAAGAACGAACACAAGAATTAGAAAGAGCACGTAATCACGCTGAAAAAGAACGCCAACGGGTTGAAATATTGTTGCAGGATGCAAGCCATCGCATTGGCAATTCTCTTGGGACGGTGTCTTCTTTGTTGGGGCTCCAGTTAAACCGGAGCAAAAATGAAGAGGTCCGTGCTGTTCTAGGGGCTGCACGTGATCGTATTCAGACAATTTCTACAGCACATCGTCGTTTGCGCTTAAGTGATGATATGGAAACGACTTTATTGGCAGAGTTTCTCAGCTCTGTTGTGCATGATGTCGAATTGGCAGTCCCTTTTGAATTGCGTGAAAACATCACCATTCACACCAACTTTAAAGATTGTCGCCTGTCTTCAAGAGATGCGACAACACTTGGAATTATCCTTGGTGAACTGCTGACAAATTCCTTAAAACATGCCTTTCCTGATCAACGGTCTGGTCATATTTATATCTCCTTTGGTCCCCAGAAAGATGGACAATTGATGCTCATTGTAGAAGATGATGGCGTGGGAATGAAAAGCCAAACTTTAAAACAAAAAACAGGACTTGGTCGTGTGGTCGTGGAACAGCTCTGTATGCAATTTGGTGAAAAACCTCTGTTTGAAACTTCTGCTTTAGGAGGCACAAAGATTGTCATTCCTTTGCCAAAACTTAGCATGAATAGTTCAAAAAAAAGCTCTGACTGATTTTTTAAAAGGGTAAATTTTCTCTTTTCTCGTGGTAAGCTGCCTTTCATTCATCGTGAATGTATGGGGAGGGCATCTTTTCACAAGAAGAAGGAAAAATACGGCTTCAGTAGCGCGAACACAGCACCATTCATATCAGATTGTCAATTGCCTTCAAGAGAAACAACTTTGCTTCTTTATCTTTTGGTGTAATGTTTGATTTTCTCTCTTGTTGTTTTTTTGCTTTGTTGACTCCGATGATCGGCTTTCAAAGTTCTCCTTGTCTGAGAGCTTTGAAGTGCTTAAGTTAGCCTTTAAATTTATTTTGAATAAGAACTTCTTTGAGCCAATAATACTTATATTCGTAAGCTCTATTGCTTTGCAAAGAGAGAGTTTTTTCAAGTTTTGTTATTTTTTGTAAGGCATGTGAAACTTTAAATATGGGGTGTTTTTGTAAAAGTGTGTAACAAATATTCTCAAGGATAACTTGCTTAGAAAGTTCATGAAACACTGTCCTTTAGGGCTATGCACAACAAGCATTCAATAGGTGGAATCTATTCAAAAAGAAGTCGGGTTGTTTATAGATTGATATGGATTTTAGAATCTTCATCCTTTAGCGGGCACCTCTTTGATTTGAGATTTTATTGCATGGCAAATAAGGACGGGCTATCGTTTTGATAAAATAAACAAGAAGAGTTAGCCTTTTGGGGTTTCATATTTTTCACTTTTCTATTGTGCGTAAACCAGAAAAGGGGAGGGCGTTTTATTTTTAATCATTGTGATGCGACCTTGGGTGGTGGCATCTTTCGGCGTATTCTTTAATAGATATTTAAAATGCGGAAATCTCTTTAAGAAAAGTAAGCGCTCAAGCATATTTTTTAGATGTTTTGAGTCGTAAAAATGCAGATGCTTTAAGTTTCTTCGGAGGGTGCTATTGGGCTGTTGATCAAGGCATCAATGTTGTTTTTTTCTTGTAGGAATGTTTGTAGGTCTTGATTGGTTAAGGCTTTGCTATCCGGTATACGAATGCGCATGGGATCAACTTTGACGCCATTGACAATGATTTCAAAATGACAATGGGGACCGGTTGCCATTCCTGTTGATCCAACATACCCAATAATTTGTCCTTGTCGTACTTTCACGCCTGGTTTGATGTCTGGTGCATAACGACTTTGGTGTGAATAACTGCTGACATATCCATTGGCATGTTGAATTTCCGTATGGTTTCCATAGCCGCCTGTTACGCCTACTCTTGTGACAATACCATCTCCTACAGCAATAATGGGTGATCCTTTAGGAGCAATCCAATCAACACCCGTATGCATGCGGACATAGCCTAAAATAGGATGTTTGCGTGGACCAAAGGGAGAGCCAAAAATGCCATTTGGTGTGGGTTTGCGCAGCAAGAAAGGCTTTGAACTTTTCCCTTCAGAATCATAATAATCAACGCTTCCATCTTTTAATTGATAACGGTAATATTTATAAGTTGTATTCCCAAAAGTTGCACTAATATAACGAATTTCTGGATCAGCGTTCTTGGATGCTTCCTTTGCTTTCAAATTCTTTTTGCCGTTTTTGTTTTCTTTATCGCTTTGTGGTACAGCATAAAATATTTCGATCTGATCATTGGGTGTTATCGGACTTTTCATATCAATATTGGTGGCCAGCAGACGAATAAGACGATGAGAGAGAGATTGTGATATATTATGGCTTAGCAAAGCACTATAGAGTGCATCATAAGCCGTTGGTAATTGTGCGCTATTGATATAAGAATGTGGAATACCATTTTGAAAAGCCGTTTTAAGTGCTTTAGACATTTTAGGCTCTGTGCTTTCAATGAATTGGCCTTTATCATTCAGGGCAATGGTGAGAACATGATGCATCCCTTGATAGATACTTGCGCGTACGAGATGGTCTTCTTCACCAGCTTGTGTCACGATACCAATGCGTAAAAGGCTTCCCTCTTTAAGGGAATCGGAAAGGCTTATTTTTTCTAGCGTTTTTACAACCTGGTCAATTTGCTTTTTTGTATAACTGGTTTTTTTGAAAGCATCGGCTATCGTTTGTTTTTTACGAATAGGAATAATATCTTCAACATAGTTTTTCGTCAGATCGATACGGTGACTTTGAGGAGAAACGGTTACATTTTCTTGAACGATTCGAACTTCAGGGGATTCTGTGCCTTGGGAAGGGGAGGATACATCTTCTAATTTTAAAGGATCAATCAATGTGAGAACTGAAAGAAGTTCGGAGCTCTTTTCTAAAGTAAATCCAGCTTTTTGTACTTCTTGTTGTGCCTCTTCATCTGTCAATGTGTCGCTGTCATCAAAATCGAATTGATTTACCTTAAAATCATAGCTGCGTAAGGTGAGTTTTGTTTCAACCTTTGCACCGTAAATCTGCCCAGAATCTTCTTGTGGTGCGATATTTTGATTTTTCGTATCACTAGCAAGAATGCTTAAAGAATCAAATTTTGGATAGCTATATTTCTGGGGGCGATTTTCGGCTAAAGCCATACGAATCCATTCAAAATGTTGTGTTTGAATGACTTTTTCATCGCCTTTTTTTTGTAGAATCGATAATTCAAATTGACGTTTTCTGTCAAAGCTTTGCCTTGCATGGGTGGGAGAAATACGATCACCTTTATAGCCATTGGCCTCAGGGTCTTGTGATTCTGATAGGTTTTCTTGCGTAAACCATTGTGGCGGTGTTACCAATCGCTGTTGTTCATCAAGAGCCGTAAAAAGTGCAATCCCCATAAGAATGCAGGAAGTGATTCCTGTCAGAATGGTTCCCGTAAGCCAACGAGCAGAGACCTGTCGGCGCGCAGGCCGCAAGCGCTTGACGACAAGAGCAGGGTCTTGTCCAGGATCGTTTTTTTGTTGTTCGTTATCCCACATAGATTTATAAAAGTACTTTTCAATATTAAATAAAGAAAGCTAGATAGATAGATAGCTTAGCATGCTTCTACAGGAATTTGATTCTTTTTACAAATTACAGATCATGCGATTCTCTTTATACAGCAATGTCTTTATAAATCGTATCTGCGCAGAAAATTTTCTCTATTAAAGTAGTATAAAACAAGCGTTATTGTGATTAACTCATTCCCAGGCAACTTCCTATTTTTATGCATTGCAATGGGGTGCTATATTTTACTTTAAAGGCGCCATGCTCTCTTTGAACTCCTTGCTGTTTTCATGTTTTATTTTTATGAAGGCAGATTTTGCCTATAATTGCTTGTTTCCAATAATGTCTTGAAATAGGATTTTTTGTTCAATATTTTATTGGTAAAGTTTGGGTTATTTTATTTAAAAAAAAATAAAAAATGATA
>NZ_JBHIRO010000005.1:0-140417 GCF_042197165.1 Bartonella sp. AA23NXGY
AGAGCCCAATTAAGGCGAGGGGCTTGAAGGCTTGTGAAGGTATCTTTTGCCTGTTGAAGATACCATTTTTGGTGGATGATTAACTTCAACTTCTAAGCCTTTTTGGGGGTAGGTGTTGATGGCTTGGAAGCTTTAGGTGTTTTGGGTTGTTCGAGTGGAATTTCCTCAGCTGCTGATTCAGTTGATGTTTGTACGGCTTCTTGTTCTATCTGCTTAATTTGTTCAACTCCCTTGTCAGGCTTTATCTTTGTTTTAACATCAACAAAAGGTTTAGCAGCATTTGCACGCTTGAGACGTGCGTAGACTTGATTAGAAATCTCCACAAATGGATTATTGGGAGTTGAAGTTTCAAAACGAACAGTGCTTTTATTATCGCCAACAACACACATTGGCTTGGTGATGATTGCTTTCATCTTCGCTCCTTTTGAGGCAATGAATTAATGACATCATTGGTTACTGAATGGCTTTTGATATGTGCAAAATAGATTAGTCTGTTTTAACAATAAAAACAGCAACTTAATCCTTTTTGAAAGCTTAAGATTTTACCAAACTTTAGGAGATATTTTTGAATTTTAGACACAACACACCTAGAGACAGCACAGCCATTAAATAAAAATTTTTACACATTGTCAAGAGAAAAAATCTATATTTTGTACATTTTTTGTTTCTAAAAATCTAGACTTAGTATTCAGATAAACAAGAGATGCAATAATAATCCCATTTAAATGAATCTTTTACTTGGCTTTTTGCCTCGTTTCAAAGAACGATGTTTTACGGCACGAGATAAAGATTTGAACCAACTACGTAAGAAATGTTGCTAGCTTAGCAAGGACTTCGTTCATAATCATGGGGGGAACTGCTTCCATTTTCTTTCCCTGACGCACTCCAATATCAAGAGCACGTGGTTGGTCACAACGTATTATGCCCGTTGTATGTAATCCCACTCCCATTAATGAGACAGCAAAGCCTGCTGTTCTAGCAAAATTTCCTCCGCTTGTAATAGGCAAGACAATAGGTGTTTTCGTTACACGATTAAACGCTTCCGGTGATACAATTAATACAGGACGCGTTCCTTTTTGTTCATAACCCGAAGATGGATCAAGAGATACTAGCCAAATTTCGCCTCGCTTCATCACAACAGCTCTTTACCAACAGGTTTAGCATCAAACCATTCTATATCCTCATCTACAAAATCATCTGACGGATTACATTGGGCTAACAATTCATCAAGAGTATAATTAGGAAATGTTTGTGGTTTCACAACTAATTGTCCATTATCAATAGTCAAACCAACTTGCGCATTTTCAGTAAGATGAAGGACATCAAGCAGTGAAGGTGGTATAGAAAGCATCACTGACCCTCCAACTTTACGTAATTTCGTTGTATGCATAAAAACAACCTCTCTAAAATATTATATAAAAATATAACATTTTAAAAGCTATTTCAAGAGCTTCTGATGCTTTTATAAATATACTAGTAAAACATTTAGCATTTATTTTTTTGGTTAAAATATTTCTGGAGAGCGTTAAGGACTATTCGCAATGAAGGTACAAGGTACGGTAATTCTTGATCTTCACTAACAAGATACTGTAGCGCAGCATAAAAATTATGCTGTCTGTAAAGGTGTTGTGTTTCTTTTATTACCTCTTGCATATTCAAAAATTGTTTTGTTGCAAATTCAACCCATTTTTTTCTAGCTTCTTCATTAGAAGATGAGGGCATTTTATCATAAATTGCACTAGGCAATGTTTTTGCACAGAGATAATCATTTCTCACTTCAAGATATTTTTGTGCAGCATCATACTGATCTTGATTAATCACACCTTGCAGATAAAGCCGTCCGATATAAGTAGCAGAAAGCGGATTTTTTGCTTCTTCTATGGTCAAGCCAAAACGTTTGGCCCGTATTTCTATTGCCAACTTATCAATGGGATCATGAGGCATTTTTGTCCGTGAGATACGACCATTTGGTTCTCTGATACATCCTTTAATTCGAGGACGACCACGTTTTGCATGTTTTTTTCTTTTAGCCATATTTTTTCAATCAGAATGGGACGCTATTGTTAAGAGCTGTTCTATAATCTTGAGCACCTGAAGCGATAGCATAATTTTGAGAAGTAATGGGTGAAGGGGTAGGGGATGCTGATTGCTCTTTCTTCGCATCAAGCAAATACAACTCGCCTTTGAATTGTGGTAAAACAATCTCTGTTGTGTAACGGTCATGCCCATTTTTATTTTGCCATTTGCGCGTTTGTAATTTTCCTTCTACGTAAACTTTTGAACCTTTGTTTAGATACTGAAGTGCAATTTTTGCTAAATGTGGATTAAAAATCACAACTGAATGCCATTCTGTTTTCTCTACTTTTTGATTGGTTTTTTTATCTGTATAGCTCTCAGAAGTCGCTATACTAAAATTGACTATTTCTGCTCCAGAATTCATTGTTTTGCTTTCGGGATTAGCACCAAGGCGTCCGATTAATGTCACTTTGTTTAGCATGTTTTTTCTTACCTTAAATTTGTATTTAAATATGTAAAAAATCTTAGCGTAATTTTATTATTTTTTCAATTATTTCAATGATATATTATTAATTATTAACATATAAAATTATGTTTAATATGCTCTTTGATAAATAATCAATTGACATAAATGCATGGTGTATAGTATCAAGAGGGTATATATGGCAATCGTTAGTTTTAAGCATAAAGGGTTGAAATTATTCTTTGAAAGAGGAGTCTGCAAAGGCATACAACCCGCGCATGCTAAAAAATTAGCAAACATTTTAGTAATTTTAGATACAATATCCGCGCCTGAACAAGTTACTCTTAAATCGTATCGTCTACATGCGCTTACGGGCGATTTAAAAGGTTACTGGTCAATGCGTGTCAATGGAAATTGGCGTGTTACCTTTCGTTTCATTGGGACAGACGTTGAACTGGTTGATTATCAAGATTACCATTGAGTTTTGAGGTGTTCTTATGATGTACAATCCTCCACACCCTGGCGGCATTTTGAAAGAAGAATTGCTTGATGAATTAGGGTTAACAGTAACAGAAGCTGCAAATCGTCTTGGCGTTGCACGTTTAACTTTATCCCGCGTCTTAAACTGCCATGCGGCGATTAGTATTAACTTAGCTTTACGGTTAGAAAAAGCGGGTTTAAATGATGCGGAATTCTGGCTTAAATTGCAACAAAAGCATGATTTGTGGCAAGCTCGGCATAACAGCCCAATCCCACATATTTCACCTCTAGAGCAAGTAGGGCATCTTTAAAAATACTTAGTCCATCTTTCTTCACACCTAGAGGTCATGTTCTTTAAAATCAAGCAGCCCACGATAGTTTTTTATGCTCTTGTTGATTTTATCGAACGTTGAGAAGAGACAACGTAATCTGAACAGTTTTATAAAATCGGAAATTTTACTATAGCTTTTTAACGGAGCACTGTAGTGTGTAAATAGATATATTTATTAAACTGCGTGTACGTAACATAAGGAAAAATACACAGACTAAAAAAGAATACCAAAGAGCAATATCTGAGTACCAAAGTACGGTATCCAATGGAAAAGAAAGCTTGTACTCCACATACTTAGAAATGAAAGGTAAAGAAACAGTTTCTTTATAACTATTTGGAAAAATTAAAACGATAAGCGCTAAACTTATTAGCTTTAAAAGTCTGTGCATATACTGTTGTAAATCACGTGTTAATGTCTTCCAACCTGTTGTATTGCCGCGTTTGTATTTTGGATTGTTCTGCAACTCAAAAGGAATATGAGAATTGCATAAAATTGCAAAAACCGCTGTGACTATTACCAAAGAAACAGATGCGAATGTCAAAATACTTTGAATAAAGTAGGGATTTTTTTTTAATTCCTAAAAAACATAAAAATATAAAAGTTATAATGCCAAACAAGGCTCTTAGCTGTTTATCTGTGAACATATTTATTTCCTGCGGTTTTCGATAATTTTTTGATCTCTCTGTTGATCTCATCTATAAGAGGTTCGTAATTGAGAATGCTTTTCGGAATAGCACCACCGTAAACCCATGCTTTCACCTGCGCTTTGGTACTAAAATCCGCATTTTCTGGTGTGGTATAATACTGTCCGCCATCAAACTTTTCACACTCTCTTGTACCGTCTTCATATTCGTAGAGGTTGTAAAAATACTCCTCTGCTCCATCCCCCCAAGGAACATAACCAACAGCTGTTGCAACAAACTCTTTTTGCATTGGCTGTTGACGGTTTTTTAAGAACAGGTGTTTTAATATTTTCATGTTTTTAGTCCATAATTTTACCAATTGGTCTATTTACCTAAAATTTGACCGTACAGAGCGTTTTATATTGCGGATATGGTTTCCCCATCGTAAAATCTTTAAATCGCTTTTTACGGTACATTTTTGTCGATTTAAATGCATGTCTAATCGTAAAATGATCAGCACTTTTCACTATTTTGCTAACTTGCAATGTTTTTCATTGTTCCCCCAATCCCATTTAAAACCTTTTCAAGCTCTTGCTTGTGAACAAGCGTTAGTGGTCTAAAATGCTCTTTCGCTGTTTTTTCTTTGAGTGCTTTCTCACGTGTGTTTTCAATTGCTCTACGTACACTTTCGGCTTTTGAAAAAGGGTATTTTCTAGTGCCTGGCAATAAGTTAAAAGCTCTCCACAAGTTGGCATAAATGTTTTTGATATCCCAATTGCTTGACCAGTTACGATATCTTCAACGCCCTTTTTCAGAGCATATGACGAAATGCGGTCCAGCATCATGCCATAGGATAAAACGACGGCTTTAGCGTCTGTATTCGCAGGGACTCTCATGCTTGAGAGTAGGAAAGAAGCTTGTTCAATTTGTTTAACTGAAGCTTTCACAGAGAGCAACGCTTGTAGACGATTGCAAGCATCTAAGGTTTGCGCTTCCTCCTGTTTCGTCAATGTATTCCCAGCCTTCAGCGTCAATGGATACCCCGGACTGATCATTTCCATAATCTTCTCCAGATGAGAGATGATCTCTGAGTTCGTTGAAGCCTTCTGCAAGCTGTTCTGTGAAAGTTTTCTGAGTGAATTTTCCATGATAACCACCTAACCGTTTTTCCTGTTCTAATCTTGCTTTTTTCTTTGCTAGCGTTCCGATAGGGCTTGTAACCCAATTGTACCAAGTCCTTTGCCAATCTCGTTTGTTTGCATTTTTACCTGGGTTTGCTATCCAGTAATTTGTGAACCGTTCGAACTCTAACAGCGCCTCATCATGCGTTAATCCTTGATCGATTGCGTATTGCAAATTAGGTTCAAAATCTTCTGGCAATCGACAACTGCGATTAGCTTGCGCTCGTTTTGCTTTTTTGGGAACGTTCTCTTGCTCGTGAATGGGGGGTTGGTTGTCTACACCCGTTGTGATTTGCTCTGATGTGGTCTCAACAGCAGCAACCTCTGTTGGTTCGTCAACCAAATCGATTGTTGCTAAACTTTCAGAACCAATTTCTTTTTTTGCTAAAACGATAGTTTTAGTTTTTTTATTATATATGTTTGTATTGTTTGTTATAGCATCACAAGCATCATGCTTAGCATCCTTAAGCATGCTGTTAGCATCATGCTTAATATCACAAGCATCATTTGTATGTTTATCCCATCTTGCCTTCGCTGCCTTCTGCGCTCTCTCTGAAAACTTATTCAAATTCTCATTAGAGTTGTTGAGTTCCTCTTCAACCTGTAAACTCCATAAACGACCGTCTTCTAAACGTATCAGTTTCTCATCACTCAATAAAAAATCTAGCGCTTTATTAAAAGCTTTTACTGAACAACCAGAAATGCGTGCTAATATAGAGGCATTCTCAAGAATTGGCTGTCTCTTCTTATACATTAAGCAATATCAACATCATATAAGTCGATATTTGATGCGACGTCATTCCACTAGCATCAGATACCCAATCAGAAGGAAAACAACGAACCCAAGTTAACTTAGTTGACATATTTCCCCTCCTGTTCTTTATTATTATTTAGATCTTCATTGAAGTTATTGAGTTCCTCCTCAACTTGTGAACTCCACAAACGACCATCTTCTAAACGAATGATGTATCCCTCTTCTAGCAAAACATTCAATGCTGTCTCAAATTTCTTTACTGAATAACCAGTGTAATGAGCTAAAACTTTAATATTATAAAAAAGAGGTTCACCAGTACGAAGCATGCGAAATCGCAATCTCATATAGATATTACCTTCTACAGGAGGTAAATAATCGACGACCACCGCCCATTTATCGGCAAACAGTCTCGTCCATGGTATTTTACTGGACATGTATATCCCCTTCTTTCATCAAATATAAAATTGCTAAAGCATCTGCTTCGTTGTCGTCTTTAGGTACATGTCCTTTTGCACATACCGCCTTAATCATTTCTTCTTTTGAGGCGTTGCCTTTTCCTGTCGTCGCCTTCTTAATTGTGCCAACAGGAATGCCTTCATATGGTATCTGATGATGTTCACATCACGCTGTTAAGGTTGCTAGAAAGCCCCCATAAATATGAGAAGCATCTGTACCCACATGCCGGCGCACCTCTTCAAAATACACCGCGTCAATTTCATCAACAGATCTCTTTAGTTCAGTAAGCCACCGTTTAAAGCGTAAATAACGCATACCACCGCCTTCAAAACGGCGTGATTGAAAATCTTCTGTATCGCTTGTTATATGACCATCCGCACCACGTATCGCCCAGCCTGTCTTAGTCCCTAGATCAAGACATAAAATGGTTTGTGCGTTAGTGATCATAATCCCCCTTAAGGCTCTACGTATTTATATGTGTGCTATGACAGAGCGTGTTGTGATTGCTTGTCTTGAAAAAATGTTTATGAAAAAGTATCCTCCCAGCGATTCTAAAAAATTGGGGGGAGTTATGATGCAAGAATGGGTAGTTGATAAGGTTGTATTTTTATTGCACCGGATAAATGATAGTGCTGTATTTTTGCTGCACTGGATAAGTGATAATCTTACGATTGCTCCTATCATTGCTACGATAGTTACTGGAATGGTGACACTTTTTGTACAACAACGAAGCTTAAAAAAACAACTTAAAATCTTCCAACGACAAACTATAGCATCAGAAACCCAGACAGCTATTCTATTAGAAGATAAAAAAGCACGGGATTTGGGACCATATTTGAAATTGAAGGCAGTATTCTTCCCACAAAAATATGAAGGCACTTTACGCGTTAGGGTGAAATTGTGCATTAAAAATCTTACTAGAGAAGATATAATGATAAGGAATATACGCATATCGAAAAAAAGTCCCTTTAAGTTTGTTAAAAATGCTTGCCCTTTCGTTAGATGGCCATCTAAAACTTCAGGTGAACACCTCGTCATTAAAAGAACAACTCCAAAACTCATTGCGTTATGTCCCCAAAATATAAAATCAAATGCTTCATCAGAGTTCGCTTTGAATTTTTTTATTATACGTGCTAAATGCTACACTTTTTTAGATTTCATAATTAGCTGCCGTAAGCCTAATTCCCGCAACATTGCAAATTTTACACTTGACCACACTTCGATTGTTAACCCAGAGGAAACATTCACTGTTCATTTTTGGGCCTCATATCCACGCTCAAAAGATACATATGACGAATTTGGCCCTGAATATTCCTTTTTGGCTGATAATCCTCATTTGTGGTTTTTTTGATGCCAAAATTAAAAGCATTCTCCTGCAAAAATAAAATCGATCAATCTTGGTTCTTCTTTTTTGTTGATTAACTCAATGATTTTATTGTTTAATTCATCAATAACTTTCATCTGTGAAGCTAACTTTAGCCTTTGGCTGTATAGCGTTTCATTTTTTTGCTTAATTAAAGAGGATAGGTTTTCAAGTACTACTTGCTGTTGTTCAATTGACTTATCTCGCTCTACAAGAGTTGCTTCATGCCATCTCATCCAATTATCAAATTGTGACTTATGCCATTCTTCTTGTTTTGCAAGAACTTTTGTATGAGTTCTATGTCGTTTTATAAGATCTTCTATGCTACAATCACGATCCGGTATTTGTATAAATTCTTTCACAAACTTATCTCCATTCTCAATTTTCATATTACAACCTATTAATCTACAAAACTGTGTGTAGAGTTTCTTTAATATTCCGTTTCTCATGATCTTTCTTCTTTAAGAGTGTGAATGATGCTGTGGGTGTTTGTTGTTATCTGTAGAATTATTCATACGAATTGCCCCATCCGATGTTGTAAATTTCTCCGTTAAAGAAATCGTACTTTTTCCTTGTTCTGTTATTAAAAGAGAAACACCATGAGATTTATTCTCATACATATGAAGAAACCAATCTAGTGTAACCCAAGGTGGACCTTTGGATTCAGACAATTGGATAATTATGTTCCAATATTTTGGAGAAATACTATTGCGATCGCGCATTTTACGTGCAGCTTCATAGCTACAACCGATTTCCTTCGCAAATTGACCTATAGATCCCCAAGACTCAATCAAATTTTTGACATAAAAATTATTAACTATGATCAAAATAGTATATTACGTACAATTTTAAATCAAGATAAAATCGTACACAATGAATGAAAAAAATAGTGGATAATGTACGAATGAGTTATTTGCCAAAAGATAGACTTAAAATAGCGCGTAAAAATGCTGGGTATGCAACACCGAGCGAGGCTGCGCGCGCTATATCAGCTCTTAATCAAAATACTCTAATTAGTCATGAAAATGGAAATCGTCCTGTTTCTCGACAAAAAGCCGAACTCTATGGACAAGTATTTAACGTCGATCCGGGATGGATTTTATATGGTGAATCTCCTCAAGAAAATCCTAGTCTTAATATAAGTATTCCTCTTATTTCATGGATTAGTGCTGGAGAGTTAAGCGAGCAAGATGGGATAATGGATTTTTCAGATTATCCTATGACAGAAGCTGTTAATCTTCCTGCCGGTGAATGGATTGCATTGCGTGTAGATGGTGCATCCATGAATAAAATTAGTCCTCCAGATTCCATAATACTTGTAAATATGCGAGACAAAAAGCTTGTACCTAATGCCTGCTATGTAATTGCAGATGAAACTGGGCAAGCTACATATAAGCGATATAGACCAAATGATAATCCTCCTTTTCAGCCTGCTTCGTACGATAAAACAATAAAAGCTCCAAAACTTGAAGGTGCCATTTCTATAATAGGTCGTGTACGACGCACTATTCTTGACATGTAAGTACAATTAAGATTCTCTATTTAAGTTATCAATTAGATGCCATCAGCAAGTCATAGCAGATTATTGATTCTACAATAAACTGCATGCTTATTGATTCTTAAATTAGTCGATGATTCGTCATTTTTTATTTTTTTGAAAAAATAGTACACTTTGTACTCGACTGTATTTCATTCATATTGTACTAATATATCCATAAACCACGCACAAACAATCGCCAAGAGGCGTTAGGGAGGAGAAATTATGGAAAATCCAATTCTTATAAATTCTGATGAAATCTTATTAGTTGTCTATGATGATGATCAAAACATTGGTCGGTCGGGACCACTGGATGAAAGCCAAGTTCTAAAAATTATTGACGAGGCAGATGATGCAATCCAAATCTTTCGCATCAATCCTTCTGAGAATAATTGTGAAGATATCTCTGAAGAAATTGCAGAAGTATATGTAAAAGAAAATATCGAACATCTCCATGATGAGAGTAAAGTTCATGACTTTGTACGCGAAAGTGATGCTTACCAAGAACTTTTAGACGAAATCGCAGACGAAAAATATAATGATGAGATTTACGGTACTTATGAACAACAACACCGTTTGCGTCCTTGTGATGTGCTTTAAAAATTCTAAAGGGCGCTTTTAAAAGCGCCCCCTTTCATTCATCAATCCCATCAACATGAGGTTCGTAATGGAAAAGCTTCTTGCTACTCAATACAATATTATTCAGCATCAAAAGGTTCAAACTATTAGCGCTCGTGATTTATATACCTTTTTAGAGGTAAAAACCGAGTTTAGAAAGTGGATAACAAACTGTATTAAAGAACTTAGCTTTAGAGAAGATGTCGACTTTGTACTTTCTACTAAAGAATTATCAAACTCCTCACGTGGAAATCCTTTTAAAGATTATGCTCTCACTTTAGACACAGAAAAACACATTGCCATTTGTGAACCTGGTCTCAAAGGTAAACAAGTGCGTGAATATTTTCTGAAATGCGAAAAAAAAGTAAATTCAAAAATCGATTATTCAAATCCTGAAACATTAGAAGATTTCTTAAGACATCTAAGACAGCAAATCAAGCACAATGACAATGTTGTCACAACGAATGGAGTGAAGCATGCATAATTTTATCACAACATCTGAAAGAAATTTTCAAAACACAACAGTTCAAACGATGTCTAGTCGTGAAATTGCAGAGTTATGCGGTAAGCAACATGCGCATATTATGCGTGATATTCGACAAATGTTAGGAGAATTATATCCTGAAGGGGGTCAATCCAAATTTGGATCCACCTATTTAGATAAACAGGGTAAGCCCCAAAACTGTTACAACCTCCCTAAACGCGAATGCCTCATTTTAGTTTCTGGTTACAGCATGACATTACGTGCTAGGATTATAGACCGTTGGCAAGAATTAGAAAAGCAAGCAGCAATACCACAAATCGACTACTCAAGTCCTCAAGTTATGCTTGGTGTTTTAACGTATCTCAAAAATGAAAATGAACAAAAAGATAATATTATTGCAAATTTAAAACCAAAGGTAATGGCTCTTGAAAGCTTACAGCGCCATGATGGACTCTTCGGTCTTACAGAAGCCGCTAAAATACTCGAGATGCAACCAAAACAGTTCATTCTCTTCTTACAGCAAAAAGGTTGGGTTTACAGACGAGCAGCAGGTGGAAATTTGCTTCCTTATCAAGACAAAATCCAAAAGAAACTTATGGATTGTCCAACCATCACATTTCAAACCGCAAGTGGAATAGAAAAGGTCATTCCTTGCGCAAAAATCACAGCAAAAGGAATTGGTGTGTTGTCTCAAGAACTTAAACGACAAAGCATGCATTAAGAGAAACAATCATGGAAAAGAAATACGAATTTACTGATAAAATCGATATAGTTTATAAGCGCCGATTTTTTAATTTTTTATTTGACAAAATACTATCAGTATGTCTATTGTCGAATCAGGTGCCTAGAGAACACCTTAAAATACCAAGCGGATTGGTTGCCGAAATAATCAGTCTTCTGAACATTAAAGATTTTGACTCATTATATGCTGTAGCATATAACGGTCTTGTCGGGTGTAGTTACACTATACAATACCCTCACGGGAAAGGTGTGACGACGGACTTGGTACCGTGTTTTCTAGCACCCGGCACTCTTTTAGAGTGTCAATAGAAAACCTCTATTACCAAGGAGTTCACAGTGAACACACTTATAGAAATTAAAGAAAGCACTGCTAATAGTGCTACCACTCAGACTATGTCGAGTCGTGAAATTGCAGAATTATGTGGTAAAGAACATCGGAATGTTATGCGGGATATTCGGCAAATACTCACTGAGCTCAAAATTGAGCTGAGTGATTTTTCAGGATTATATAAAGATTCCACAGGTCGTACCCTTCCTTGCTACAATCTTCCCAAACGTGAGTGTTTAATTCTTGTTTCGGGTTACAGCACTGCTTTACGAGCAAAGATTATTGACCGCTGGCAAGAATTGGAAAGACAAGTAGCAACACCACAAATAAATCTTGCCAATGCTTTGGAAAATCCTCTTACGATTAAACAGCTCCTTTTAGAGAGTATCAATCAATTAGAAGACTTAAGAAATGAGGTGAGTACACTCAAGCCTAAAGCAGAAGCTTTGGAAGGTTTAAAACGCTCTGATGGTTTATTCGGTCTTATCGAAGCAGCGAAGATGTTGGAGGTGCGCCCAAAGGACTTAACCAATTACTTGCGTAAACATGATTGGGTGTATCGACGGGCTCCAGGGGCGCCTCTGTTACCTTATCAGGATAAAATCAAAAAAGGTTTCATGGACTGTCCTGCTATCACTATCCAAAGACCAGATGGTACAGAAAAGGTACTCCCTTCAACAAAAATCACATCCAGAGGATTGGCTTGTTTGAGAGAACAAATCTTTGGGGGTGTGCAATGAATACCAGTATCGACTTTTTATGTGATTTGTGGATAGCGTTGTCTCAGTTTGTCAATTGTGAATACGTAGATGACAAAGACTGTAGTGACTTGGTTGACATCATGAGCATAGTAGAAAAAGCTTTGATTTTAAAACTTCAAGATGAAATTCCAAATATTACAAAGATTCTAGCAGTTTTAACGGATTTTGGAGATTCAGAGCTGCCCCATAGAATGGATTCTTTGTTGCGAGCTTATGATCCGAGTTTGCAGAAGCCTGTCACGAAAGCGGCTTAGTTTTAAACAATTGATTTCATCTCCTCGTCCTATAGGACGAGGAGGGGATTAAGTAACATAAAAAAAAGAAAGGTAATGAGATGATATTTGATGATGGAGATAGATATGTAACGACACGTGAGTGTGCACAGCTTTTTAGTGTATCCACAACAACGATTCGCAATTGGGTGCTTCAGGGGTTGTTTCCGGAGCCATATAAGCTAGGGAGAGCAGTGAGGTGGAGAAAAAAAGAGATCTTAGCCTTTATTCCAAAGAAAAATAAGGAGCAAATAAGAACAAATTAGATAAAATTATATAAGCTGTAGAAGGTGGTCTAAAAGGTGGTCTGAAAATGGCTATTTAAAGAAAAAATCTATATATTTCAATATGCTAAAAACAAAAAGTGGTGCCCAGACGCGGATTCGAACCACGGACACGCGGATTTTCAGTCCGCTGCTCTACCAACTGAGCTATCTGGGCATGCTTCATAAAAAATATAAAGCGTTTGCGGTTATAACATTAAAATTTTCTCTGTCCAGTCATCAAAAGAAAAATAATTGATTTTTTAATAAGTTTATCTCCCTATTCTAGAGCGTTATCAATGAATCTTTATCATAAAATAAATTTGATAGGTATATTGGACACTTTAGTGTATTGTTATTAGAATGCTGTCTAATCGTGGTGGTAATACGAAAAAAATTAAAAGAATCAATCGAGAAGAATGATTAAGAAAGATTTTTTTATAAAGTTTCCCTAAATTTTAAGCATACGAAATAATAGACAACATTTTTGACTTTTTTCTAAAAAGATTATTGATTAGTCTTTATAATAATTTGTTTTTCTTTATAAAGAAAGAGAAACATCTAAAAGGGGAGAAATAATGATAATGTTACAAAAACCAAGTAATCGTCCCAATAATACTAATTTTTCTTCAGGTCCTTGTAGCAAACGGCCTGGTTGGACTCTTGATGTTCTTAAAAATGCATTAGTTGGGCGTTCACATAGATCTAGAGAAGCAGAATTAAAACTTGCTGAAGTTGTTAATTTAACCCGTGAGATTCTTGAGGTTCCTTCTGATCATCGTATAGGAATTATGCCAGGATCAGATACCGGTGCTGTTGAGGCTGCTCTATGGTCTCTATTAGGTGAGCGTGGCATTGATATGGCAGCGTGGGAAAGTTTTGGGTTTGGGTGGAATAAAGATGTTGTCGAGCAATTAAAGCTTTCTGATGTGCGTCGTTTTGAAGCTCCTTATGGTGAAATACCAGATTTAACACAACTTGACTTTGATCGGGATGTTGTTTTTACATGGAATGGGACAACTTCTGGTGTGCGTATTCCTAATGCGGATTTCATTCCGCATAAGCGGGCTGGATTGACCATTTGTGATGCAACATCGGCAGCTTTTGCGCAATATCTTGATTTTTCAAAATTAGATGTTGTTACTTTTTCATGGCAGAAAGTTTTGGGAGGCGAGGCTGCACATGGTATGGTGATTTTAAGTCCTCGTGCTGTTGAGAGGCTTGAGAATCATGTTCCAGCTTGGCCTATGCCCCAACTTTTCTATATGACAAAAAATGGAAAATTGAACGAAGATATTTTTAAAGGAAAGATCATCAATACACCTTCTATGCTTTGTGTTGAGGATTTCCTTGATGGGTTGAAGTGGGCAAAATCTCTAGGAGGTGCAGCGGCATTAAGAGCACGGGTTGAAAAAAATTTTTCTGTACTTGATGCTTTTGTTCGCAAAACGCCATGGTTAGAATATTTGGCAAAAGATCCTGAAGTGCGTTCTAACACCGCTATTTGTTTAGATATTGTGGATCCAGTGATTACTGCTTTGGATACGGAAAGGCGAGTATCTTTTATAAAAGCGGTTGTGAAGCGTCTTGATGAGGAAGGGGTTGCTTATGATATCGGTTCGTATCGCGATGCTCCTCCTGGGCTTCGAATTTGGGCGGGTATAACAATTGAGGCTTCCGATCTTGAAATTTTAACACAATGGCTTGAGTGGGCGTTCCAAGTTGAAAAAGCACAGCTTTAAATAATTACGGGTGATTTTCAAAACGTGTTTTTAAACAAAAAAGGATACGAGAGATTATGATGATCTTTCATATTCTTGTATCAGACAAACAGCCTCTAAATATTACATGAATTGTAAAAGATTAAGACGGGGAATGAATGCTTTGTCAGGTGTTGGATACGCACAAATTAAAATCTCTAATGTTTTTACTTTTTGTAGCAAAATGACAGATTTAAAATATTTGGGTATTTGCTTATCTTTATTATCATAAATTTGAAAATTTAATCACTTGAAGATTGAGAAAAATCTGAAATGAGGAGTCGCACTTGCTTTAAGGTTTCGTTATAAAGAAGAGTTTGTTTTTGAATGCTGGTTTTTTTGACCAAACACGACGGAGAAAGTTATGGCCAATGTAGTTGTTGTCGGTACACAATGGGGTGATGAAGGCAAAGGTAAAATTGTAGATTGGTTGTCTGAGCGAGCAGATATCGTGGTGAGATATCAGGGGGGGCATAATGCTGGCCATACATTGGTTGTTGATGGAGTCAGTTATAAATTATCACTTTTACCGTCTGGTTTAGTGCGTGGCAAGTTATCAATTATTGGTAATGGTGTTGTTGTTGACCCTCATCATTTTGTTGCAGAAGTAAAAAAACTATGTAATCAGGGTGTAAAAATCACACCAGAAATTTTGCGTATTGCTGAAAATGCTCCTTTGATTCTTTCTTTGCATCGTGATCTTGATGCAATTCGAGAAAGCGGTTTATCTGGTTTAAAGATTGGTACAACAAAGCGCGGTATTGGACCGGCTTATGAAGATAAGGTGGGACGTCGTGCTATCCGAGTGATGGATTTAGCAGAAAAAGATACACTTATGGCTAAGATTGAGCGGCTTTTGAGGCATCATAATGCTTTGCGTCGTGGGATGGGTGTTTCAGAGATTGATTCTCGAGCACTTTATGATGAATTGATGCAAGTTGCGGATAAAATTTTGCCCTTTATGGATTGTACGTGGCGTCTTTTAGATGAAGGTTATCGAGGAGGGAAACACATTCTTTTTGAAGGTGCGCAAGGTGCTTTATTAGATAATGATTTTGGAACTTATCCTTATGTAACGTCATCTAATACAGTTGCTGGGCAAGCATGTACAGGTTCGGGGATGGGACCTGATGCAATTCATTATGTTTTGGGTATTGCAAAAGCTTATACTACACGTGTTGGAGAAGGGCCGTTCCCGACAGAGCAGATAAATGATATTGGTGAATTTCTAGGAGTGCGTGGACATGAATTTGGTGTTGTAACGGGTCGAAAGCGTCGATGTGGTTGGTTTGATGCTGTCTTAGTACGTCAGATGGTAACAATTTGCGGTGTTCAAGGTATAGCATTGACAAAACTTGATGTTTTAGATGGTTTGGATGAAATAAAAATTTGTATTGGTTATGAGCTTGATGGTAAAAGGATTGATTATTTACCTTCTTCCATGGGAGCTCAGGATCGGGTGAAGCCTATTTATGCAACATTAGAAGGTTGGAAGGAAGAAACAGCACATGCATTGAGGTGGGAAGATTTACCAGTGCAGGCTATTAAATATATACGCTATATTGAAGAACTGATTAATACAAAAGTGGCTTTATTATCCACAAGTCCAGAGCGTGAAGATACTATTCTTATTACGGATCCCTTTGTTAATTGATTATTGTTTTTAGATTTCTATATATGCTCTCTGTTCGTTTTTGTATCTTTTTACAAAAAAAGTTTTTAAGAGCACGTAAAAGAAAGGTGCAAAATAGCATTGTTTATTTTTCATATTCATTTTACATTATTGCAATAGTTGTACCAATATTAAATGGCAACCAATTTAGAAGGCTAAAATAAAGTTTTTTGGCTTTACTATTGATTTTTTCTCAGTTTAAGAGAGATTATAGAGGAAATGGTAGATTTCGTTGGAATCTTAAAAAAGACAATTAATGCACAAAATAATATTACACCACAAGTGCGTAAGCGGATTTATAAGCGGGCTACCGAAACACTAGAACATCAATTTGTAACAGCAAAAATACCACAAGCAATAGCGGATGAACAAAGAAAGATTCTTCAAAGTTCTATTGCAACTGTTGAAGGAGAATATTTAGCAGTTGAAAAGAAACGGCTTTCTTCAGTTATTGGGTGGAATCCCACAAATATAAATGAAGATAAGAAATATACAAAAAAAACTATATTACCAAAAAATAATGAATTGTCAGAGGTAAACATAAAAAGAAAGCAAGATTTTGTTACACGTTCAAAGGATAACAAGGTATTTGTTGAGCTTTGTGTATCAGATATACCAGATGCAGAACCTGTTAATATGGAGGCTGATGTGCCTTCTCAGCATGTTAATAGCAGTGTGTTAAAGATTTCTCCTTCGCAGGAAGATAATCCGCATATTGTTTCGCACATTTTTTCTCAGGCTTTACGTCGTGCTAATAAATCGTTAGTGCAAAGGCGTATTGTGATAAGTGCTGTTTCTGTTGTTAGTTTTGTTGTTTTACTTGTTGGTATTTTTTTTGTTGGTGAGCGTGTATTTGTATCAAATGATCATCAGTTTTTAGAAGAAAATCTTCAAGCTTCTCACAGAGTACCAAAGGCATTTCCAATTAAGAGAAAGTTAACACAACGCTTATTAGAGGATGGAAGTGAAATTGATGTTGGTTTAAAACAAGCGATAGATTCTTCGGATGAAGAAGTACTCTCAACAGTTGTTGATAGCAATTTGCAATCGCTTGAAAAATCAGGTGAAGCTGTTTTCTATCAAGCACGTACAAATTATGATGCAGAAAAGATAGCAACGGGAAGTGCTCGCTGGACGCTTATAAAAGAGTCTCAAGTGAAGGGGGCTCCAGAAGAAACAACTATACAAGGTGATATAACAATTCCTGATGAAGGGGTATCATTACGGTTAATTTTACGTCGTAATACCGATCAGTCATTTCCTGCTGCATATATTATGGACCTTGTTTTTATTCTTTCTGATAAATTTTCAGGTAAAGCTATAAGCAATGTTCAAGCATTAACCTTTAAAGCAAGTGAACAATCCATTGGACAGGCTTTAACAAGAACCATTGCTGCAAAGATTAACGATGACTTTTTTCTTGTCGCATTGAGTGGAAATCATCCATTTCTTGATCGAAATTTACAATTGATGCGAGAATTAGATTGGATGCGTTTGGTGTTAACGGATAAAAACGGGCGTATAAGTGAATTAACCTTTGCAAAAGGACCAACAGGTAAGTCTATTTTTAATGAAGTTATTGGACAATGGCTTGCACAACAAGATAAGTTAACAGTTCTTGGTCAAAAAAATAAAACATAGATGCAAAAAAATAAACGGCTGTGAAGAATTTTCTACGACCGTCTTTATCAATTATATACCAAATATATTAAATAAAGCTTTACATATCAATAACTTAAAGAATTCTATAGGCTGATTTACAAGTATAAAGCCAAGGCATGCTTTTTTTCATTTTCACATTTAAAGAATGTGCAAACCATTGGCTTTATACTTAACTCTAGGTTTTATACTTGACTTTGAGATAAAGTAGAATCTTTGATAGAGTTTTGCACTTTTTCAAATGCACGCATTTCAATTTGTCTTACTCGTTCTCGACTAATATTAAATTCACCAGAGAGTTCTTCTAGGGTTAGTGGTACATCGTTTAAACGACGCGCTTTAAATATACGCTTTTCGCGTTCATTGAGATTGTCCATGGCATTTATGAGCATGGAACGGCGATTTTCTAATTCACTTTTTTCAATTAAAATTTGTTCTTGATCGTTAGATTCATCCACCAACCAATCTTGCAACTCACTGTTTTCCCCTTCTTTTGTTCGAATTGGTGCGTTGAGTGAAGTGTCACCACCAAGCCTACGATTCATTGATACAACTTCATCTTCTGTGACATTCAACTGGATTGCAATTTTTTTCACTTGTTCTGCATTGAGATCGCCA
Source organism: Bartonella sp. AA23NXGY (assembly GCF_042197165.1). NCBI lineage: Bacteria > Pseudomonadati > Pseudomonadota > Alphaproteobacteria > Hyphomicrobiales > Bartonellaceae > Bartonella > Bartonella sp. AA23NXGY. Next base: position 18,382 of record NZ_JBHIRO010000005.1, read on the forward strand.
CTATCAAGTGCTTGAAGTTTACTTTTTAACTTACGAAGGTTGAAAAACAAACGCTTTTGATTAGCTGTTGTCCCCATTTTCACCAAACTCCAAGAGCGCAATACATATTCTTGGATTGATGCTTTAATCCACCATATTGCATAGGTTGCAAGACGAAAACCCCGCTCTGGTTCGAAACGTTTAACAGCTTGCATGAGTCCAACATTGCCTTCTGAAATGACTTCCCCAATGGGAAGTCCGTAGCCCCGATATCCCATCGCGATTTTAGCTACGAGACGCAAATGGCTGGTTACTAGCCTATGCGCAGCTTTTAGATCATTATGCTCACGGTAACGCTGAGCTAACATATATTCTTCTTTTGGCTCAAGCATTGGAAAACGACGCACTTCTTCCAAGTAACGGTTTAAAGCACCATCACCTGTCATTACTGATAATAAATTCATATGGGCCATATAGCACCCTCCTTTTGTTTGAATTCCCTGATAAGGCAAATTCTATGTTTTAGATAGCTAACTATCCTCATAACCTCACTCTAGCATATTTTTCAATTTTGTTCAAAAAAAGATATTTTATTGTGAAATCTTGAGAAGGGGAAAAGTTTCAATTCATTTTTTTTAAAAGTTTAATAAGTTTAGCCATATCTTGAGGCAGTGGTGCGGAAAACGACATAACTTTACCGGTAGAAGGATGTTCAAAAGTAAGACTTGCAGCATGGAGTGCATGTCGGTTGAATTGATCGATTGCATTTCTAATAGTGGAGTTGAATGTGTTTGATTTTGTTTTAAAAGCGTTTCCATAAACTGTATCGCCTATGAGTGGATGCCCAATATGAGTCATATGAACACGGATTTGATGGGTGCGTCCAGTTTCCAAGCGACATTCCAGAAGGCTAGCAAAAGATGTTGAGTCTGCATGAGAGCCATATTTTTCAAGCAGAGAAACATGTGTAACAGCATGACGAGCATAAGGGTTTTGGTTATGGATGACAGCTTGCTTTGTCCGGTTATGGGGCGAACGGCCAAGTGATGCATCAATTGTCCAGACATTGCGCTGAGGTGTTCCCCAAATCAAGGCATGGTAGCGTCGATCTAATGCGCAGGTACGTCCATGATCAGAAAATTGAGCACTGAGACTTTTATGAGCTAGATCATTTTTTGCAATAACCATAACACCGCTTGTATTTTTATCAAGACGATGGACAATACCAGGGCGTTTAACACCACCTATACCAGATAAACTATTCCCACAGTGGTAAATAAGGGCATTAACCAATGTACCGGTCCAATTGCCATTCCCAGGATGAACAACAAGACCAGCTGGTTTGTTAATAACAATGACATGATCATCTTCAAAAAGAATGTCCAATGCAATGGCTTCAGCGCTAGGTTCTGCATCACGAAGGTCCGGCATTTCCAATTCAATTATTTGGTTAGGTTTTAATTTTATTTTGGGTTCCTTTATGAATTGACCATCAATTTTAAGACAGCCTTCACGGATGAGAGTTTGCAAACGCGAACGTGAGAGCACATCATGATATTGTTTTGCGAGCCACTGATCAAGACGTTGCCCAAGAGCACCTTCATCCGTTATTTTCTGTATTACCATACGATTCCTATTAAGTTTTTAATAAGATTTTACCAGTACGAAATTGCTTTACTATCGAGAAATTCTTTAATTCCCCAATGTCCTCCTTCACGAGCGCGCCCAGAAAATTTTACACCTCCAAAGTAGCTTCCACTGGGTAATCCATGTCCATTAACTTCTACCATACCAGAGCGTACTTGTGCCGCAATACGACGACATTTGTTGCGATCTTGCGATTGAATATAGTTTGTAAGACCATACTCAGTCTCATTCGCTAAAGCGATGGCTTCTTCTTCTGTACTAAAAGAAAGAATCGAGAGAACTGGACCAAAGATTTCTTCTTTAAAAATACGCATATGAGGTTTTACATCAGCAAAGACTGTTGGACGGACATAATAACCGCGTTCCATTCCTTTCGGTAAACCAGTCCCGCCTGCAACAAGAGTTGCACCTTCATCAATTCCCGATTGGATAAGATCTTGAATTTTATCATATTGTTTTTTTGAAACAACGGGCCCAATATGATTTCCTTCTTGGCAGTTTGGTCCTACTTTTGTTGTTTCTGCAATATCTTTGGCTATTTTCACGGCTTTGTCATAGATGCTCTGTTCCACAAGCATACGAGTTGGTGCATTACAACTTTGTCCACTATTATAAAAGCAATGTCGTGCACCACGTTGAACAGCATCTGAGTCGGCATCAGCAAAGATAATATTCGCTCCTTTTCCCCCAAGTTCCAGACAGACTCTTTTTAAAGTAGCGCTGGCATTTTTAGAAATATCTTTTCCTGCTCTAGTTGAACCAGTAAAGCTGATCATTTCTAAATCTGAATGTGCAGAGAGGTAAGAGCCGACAGTCGCACCATCACCATTGATTAAATTAAAAACACCGGCTGGAAGTGCGGCTTCATCTAAAAATTCAGCAAAAAGCATAGCAGAAAGAGGCGCAATTTCAGAGGGCTTTAACACCATGGTACAGCCAGCCAAGAGAGCAGGAATAACTTTAAGAGTTACTTGATTCATGGGCCAATTCCATGGCGTAATTAATCCTACGACGCCGATAGGATCGTAGTGAAGGATTGCTTGCTCATTTCCCTTTATTAAAGTTTCTTGGAACGAAAACTCTTTATAAGCTTCGATAAAATTGCGAATATGGGAACTTCCGGTTGCAGTTTGCGCATTAAGCGCCATATCAATTGGTGCTCCCATTTCCATTGAAATGGTTTTTGCCATGTCTTTGGAACGTTTTTCGTAGATCTCTAGAATTTTTTCAACAAATCCAAGACGCTCATTTGGTGACGTTGTTTTCCATTTTTGAAAGGCTTCTTTAGCCGCATTAATTGCTTTATCAGCATCTTTTGTACTTCCAAGGCTAATGACAGCACAAGCCTCCTCTGTTGATGGATTAATGACGTCAAAATCGTGAGGAGTGCTTGGCTCATCCCATAGACCATTGATATAAAATTTCCGTTTATTAAACATAATTCACTCCCTTTTTTCTATTTATATTTATGTAATTATGATTGTCTTAGTCTAAGCCTTTTTAAACGAGGATAACAAGGATAATCTTATAAAAACGTGAGAAATTAGATTATATCGTGATAATTGAGCATGGAGAATTCAATAGAGCAATGCTTATTGTATTATTGAGACTAGTTTCTTTTATGAAAAGGGAGAGAAAGAGAGGCATAGACAATTTTCTTGAAGCTTTTTTATCATGAAGTTTTCTTCAAAACAAATGAAATACGAGCTCTATGACACCATAAACTGGGCAATTTATATCGTAAATATGCAAAAGGCAGATTATGAATATGCATTATGGCATTATTTTTTTCATTAAAAAGTAACCATCAGCAAAAGGTTATTAACCTTCGTATGATAGTTTCTACGAATTCTTTTTGAAAAGGTTATTTTTCTCATTGCTATAAATTTGTTGGGTGCCATGCATAATTCGAAAACAAAATCTATTTCTACGTCTTCTTTTTCTGATGATGGTACAAAAGGTGCATCAAGAGAAGATTTATCTGTTAAGATTACTGAGATATTTCCTTATCCGGAAGTGTGGAAAAAGGCATTTGCCCTCGGAAAAAACGTCCGTTTCACGAGAACCCCAGAAGTTGAGATTTTGCGTCGTCGTATAGAAACAGATCCAGTTTTTGCAAAACAGTTTAAAATTTTTACGAAGCAAGATCAAAAAAAAATTACAGATACAGATATTGTACGTTGTAACAAGAAAACAACAAATATTCTTTCGACAAAAAAAGTCATTAATCCTCAATCAATAGAGAATAAAACATCAGTTTGTCATTCAACGGTTCTGAAGCAGTTGTCACGACAAGCTATTCATATGCCGTCAGCAAATATTCCACTTGAGGAGGATAAACAAGAACATAAATTACAAGTGGAAAATGTGCTACAAAAAATAAAACCTGCGTTGCATCTTTCCGACGATGCATTTTTTGAGTGTGAATCTTTGATATTTGAACATGTGGAGACTCAAACATCAAAAGAGGATGGAACATCAATTGACACGACAAATGAAATTACACCGGATATTCCCACAGCCTTTGATGAGTCAATAACGGCTCTTTACCGTGTTCTTGAATACCGCTTTCCACAACTCTATGATTCAATTACATCAGAATCTCCAGCGGAAAGGATGCGAGGTGTTGAGAAAATTTCTGATTTAATGCATACAAATAATGATACTACTAAAGAGTGTCATTCTAAGCTTTCTGTTGAAGATTTTGCTCATACGTTAAGTAATACAGGGGCGTTAAGTGATGCAGGGGCTAGTATAGAGACTGAAAATACCAATAATATTGTCGCCAATAATACTGTTGATTGTATAAACAAAGCCGTCATAAAGAATTCAAAAGATTTTTCTGTGGTGCAAGCAAACAGTAAAACTAAAACATTGCAATCTACTCGTATGCCATTAGGTAATTATGATTCTGCTTTTATGCAAAATATTCAATCTATTGACTGTGATGTTTATGAATTTCCTCCGATCAACTTATTACAGGAACCTGTTTTTCATGAAGGTACGATGATTCCTCAAGAAACATTAGAACGTGGTGCTGGACTTTTGGAAAGTGTTTTGGAAGATTTTGGCATTAAGGGTGAAGTTATCCATGTTCATCCAGGGCCAGTGGTAACAATGTATGAATTTGAACCCGCTGCGGGTGTAAAATCATCACGCGTTATTAATCTTTCTGATGATATTGCGCGTTCTATGTCTGCTATTTCTACACGCGTTGCTGTAATTCCTGGACGGAATGTTATCGGGATTGAGTTACCCAATGCGGTTCGTGAAACCGTTTATTTACGGGAATTAATCCAAACACGTTCTTTTCGTGAAAGTGAATTTAAACTTGCTCTTGCTTTGGGGAAGGGGATTAATGGTGAACCGGTCATTGCAGAATTAGCAAAAATGCCTCATTTATTGGTTGCAGGAACAACAGGATCAGGCAAGTCTGTTGCAATTAATACAATGATTTTGTCGATTCTTTATCGTATGACACCAAAGCAGTGTCGTTTGATCATGGTTGATCCTAAAATGTTAGAGCTCTCTGTTTATGATGGCATTCCACATCTTTTAACACCCGTTGTCACAGATCCCAAAAAAGCAGTAACAGCTTTAAAATGGGCGGTTCGTGAAATGGAAGAGCGTTATCGTAAAATGGCTAAGTTGGGTGTGCGTAATATTGATGGTTTTAATGCACGCGTTGCACTTGCAGCTCAAAAAGGCGAAACAATCATGTGTACTGTTCAGTCGGGTTTTGATAAGGAAACAGGGGAAATGCTTTATCATGAAGAAGCCATGGATCTCACGCAGCTTCCTTATATTGTTGTGATTGTTGATGAGATGGCTGATCTTATGATGGTGGCAGGGAAAGAGATAGAGAATGCTATTCAGCGCTTAGCGCAAATGGCGCGTGCGGCAGGTATTCATCTTATTATGGCAACGCAACGTCCTTCTGTTGATGTTATCACAGGTACAATTAAAGCGAACTTTCCTACCCGCATTTCTTTTCAAGTAACATCAAAAATTGATAGTCGTACGATCTTGGGTGAACAAGGTGCTGAAACACTTTTAGGTCAGGGGGATATGCTTCATATGGCAGGTGGTGGACGCATTGTGCGCGTTCATGGACCTTTTGTTTCTGATGAAGAAGTTGAATCCATCGTTGCACATCTAAAAATGCAAGGTAAACCTGATTATTTAGCAACGGTAACAGATAATGAAGACGATAACAAAGAGGATAATTCTGCTGATTCAGCTGCTGGAAATTCTGAGGAAGAAAATTTTGATGAAGAGGGTGAGGAACTTTATAACCAAGCTGTAAAAATTGTTATGCGTGATAAAAAATGTTCAACATCTTATATTCAGCGCCGACTTTCAATCGGCTATAATAAAGCAGCTTCTCTTGTCGAGCGGATGGAAGAAAAAGGCATTGTTGGAGCCGCTAATCATGTTGGAAAACGTGAAATTCTACTCAATGAAGGAAAATAAACAAACACATTTAAAAATATGCAATTTTTAAAATATCTGACAGTCATTATTTAAATGTGCTTGTTTTATTTTTTTATATAATATTAAAAATTTAAATGGAGAGTAATAAAGCAAAAGCGATCTTTTGTATTAAGACTTCTGATGAGGTAAACAAGCTGATATCAAAGGAGATTATGAGATGTTTTTAACATTTCTAAATGATCTGGAATATAAAGAAATTAAACAAATCTTTATATGAAAACAGATAATTTGTGTTCTCTTTTTTACAGAGAAATTTTTTAATAAAATAGTGCGGTGGCATATTTTTTGTTTTTTCTTTTGTAGCGATTCTAATGAAAGAAAGATCTTTGGGAGATTATTGAGAGCATCATAAGAAAAATGCCCAATATGCAAGTTCTGTTGCATAGGATACTTTAAAGCGTCACGCTGAATTTATTATCATTTGATATTATTGGCTCAAGAAAGATGTTCTTACGAGAAGCTTTATTTGAAAAAGAGATTTTGATAATGCAGTATATTGATTTATAGTAATTTATCATTATTCACAGTGAATAAAAGTCTCAAACATTGTAAGATTTTCTCATTTCAAATCTGTTTCTGTTGAAACAATTAAAACCGTTTTCTTGCGTATCATAATAATGTAGGAGTAAAAAAGTTAAAAAATAAAAAGGCTGCTTATGAACGCCTTCAAATGCCGAGAACTATTGGTAACATTAGGGGCTGAAATTAGTATAATGATGGTGCTAACCAGCTCTTTTATAAGTATAAAAATGGTAATGCACAATGCCTTGATATCCTCTATAGGGACTTTTACATTACACCATTTACAGATGACGTCGTAAAATAAGCTTGGGGATCTTGGGAGATATCTTTTCAAAAAAGGCGCATGAATGTGTAAAATAAGTGTATTCTTTTTGAGTACTATTTATGCGAGGGAGATGTTACCATTATTGTAACAAGATTTATTACATAATGGGTGAATAAGCAACAAGAGCTGGAAGCTTCTTTTTATTCTTGTTTTGTTGATGAAACAGTCAAAATTTTGCTACAGACAATTGATATGAGATATCAAGTTATTTTAACCAGAATAGATAATTGTAAACAAATTAGCATTATTCATTTGAGAGTAAATTCAACACTTTTTAGTTTTAGTTATGCCATTAAAAGCAGATGAGTTAAAGTTAAATACAAATGAATTAAAATGTCAGCAAGAAGCTTTTCGTTTTACACCAGAGCTTTTGCCACGGCCTTTTACGTGGGAAATCGATCACAATGGTTTGTTTTGTGAAGTCTCAAAAGAGCTAGCTGAAGTTGTTGGTCCTCTCTCTTCTTCTATTTTAGGGTGTAGTTTTCATGAGCTTGCTCATCAATTTAATGATGATCGATATCTGGTTCTCAGTCGTTTTATTGAAGCGGCTATGCCTTGGAGTAAAGAGATTGTTCAATGGCCTGTTGATGGTTGCTTACAATGGCTTGATGTTGAATTGTCGGCTTTGCCAATTTTTGATGTTAAAAAGCAGCTTAAGGGGTTTCGTGGCTTTGGTGTTTTAAAAATACAAAAAAAAGTCCAAGAAAAAAGAAATGAAAAGCTAGAAACAGAAATGCCATGTCTTACGGAGATAGAACGCTCAGCTTTTCGTGAAATTGCAGAGCAATTGCGTGATGAATTGAATTCATCGGTAAAAGAAGAAAATTTAGTTGAAGAAACAGCTATTCAGTTACCATATGCACAAACATTGCCGGTAAATGCTATAGAACAAGCTCTCGTAAAAGAGCCCGCTGCAGTTTTATCATTGTTGGATACAGCAACAGATGGTGTTTTATGGTTGGATGAAGAGGGCTTTGTTCAATCAGCGAGTAGGGCAGCCTTAGCATTAATGGGTTATGAAATAAATGAACTACGAGGACAACCATTCTCTTCATTATTTACTTTGCAAAGCCGACTTTTGGTTGAAAAGTATTTTAAATCAATCCGTATGGAGGAAAAAAATCAGGTTTTAAATCGCAGTGAAACCGCTGATTTAATGACAAAAAATCATAAAAATATAACCGTTTTGATAACGATTGTATTTTTGGTAAAGCAAGGCAATTATGCTGTTATGTTGCGTGATAGGACACAAACAGTTCCATCAGGAGAAAAAAAAGCAGAAGAGGATAAAATCGTTGGAGTTGTTCATGAAATACGAACACCTTTGAATGCTCTTATTGGTTTTGCAGAAATTATGAGAGAAGGCCGTTTTGGTTCGATAGAAAATGAGCGCTATCATGGATATTTACGCGATATTATTTCCTCTGGAAAACATATATTATTGCTGATTAATCAATTACTAGAGTGCTCGAAGATAAATTATTCTGGTTCCGATAACCAGATTGATTCTTCCCTTATTTCTGAAACATTTGATGTAATATCTTGTTTACGTGCGACGATAGCTTTTCTTGAAACTCAAGCCAATCAGAACGGCATTATCATGCGTATTGTTGCTCCACCTCACGTTCCATTTATTCCTGTATCACAACAAGTGTTTCGCCAGATTATATGGAATCTTCTTTCCAATGCTATTCGTTTTACACCTTTGGGTGGACAGATTATTGTTCACGTTTCTTATAGAAAAGAACGTGTAAAAATTTCAGTGAGTGATAATGGTATAGGGATGAACGAAGAAGAGATTATACAGGCACTGCAACCTTATGGTCAAGTAGAGCGCAAAGATGGACGATCTGGTGATAGCGCTTTTATGGGAACAGGTTTAGGCCTCCCAATGTGTAAAGCAATGGTGGAAGAAAGAGGGGGACAATTTTTACTGTTCTCAAAACCCAATCATGGAACAACTGTGGAAATGTTTTTTCCTCGTGTTCCATGATGTAAATCTTGCATAAAATTATTTTTTCTTAGCCAAAAGATCTCTAATTTCTGTTAAAAGTTGTTCTTCTGAAGACGTTTTTTTGGGGCTTTCTTCTTCTTTTCTACGAATTTTATTCATAGCCTTAACGAATAAAAAAAGAACCCAAGCAATAATGAGAAAATTGATAAGTAAAGTAATAAAGTGTCCATAGCTAATGGTTGCTCCAGCTGCTTTGGCGGCACTCAATGTTGCTTGTTTTTCGCCAGCAAGTTGAATAAACATATTAGAAAAATCAATCCCACCTGTAATCAGCCCAATGATTGGCATAAAAATATCATTGACAATTGAGTTGACCAAGCTACCAAAAGCACCCCCTATAATCACACCGATAGCAAGATCAATCATGTTACCTTTTAGGGCAAATTCTTTGAATTCTTTAAGCATTGCATTTTCCCCTTTATATAAGCGATATACGGTAATTTACTTACCGCTTTTGATGAAAAAGGAAAGGGCAGATTTTATTTTTAGGATTATATTACGATATTAATATTATTTTCAAAGAACTTTATAAGGTTTAATAAAGAGCTTTAGGGCTCTATTTGAATGTACATAGAATATTTCCTAGAAAAAAGCTTTTTTGATAAAAACTATATCTGCTTTTTCAACAGAAAGTAGAAAACTGTAGCTTAATTTATATAATTGCCTCAAGATTTTTATGTTAACATTAAAAAGAGAGGTTTTTACACAATACCACAAAATAAGTAGTGTAGAAAGTTGAGCTATCAGAAAGCTTTTCAAATGAAGTACATATATTAGCATAACATTTTGTCATAAAAAGAGAATTTAGGAATAAAAAATATATTTCAGCACTGATAGAAGAAATAGATAGATGAGACAGGAGTAAAACTTATAATTTAATTCCTCTTAATTTAGTAAGCGATAATAGCAATTAAGAGGGCATTATGGCTTATCTAAAAGCTATTTGTATTGGGTTACATGAGCTAAAATGGCGATAATTCGGATGGAAGAAACACATTTCATCTGCTGGAAGATTGTATCAGTTTATAAATAGCAGAGCTCTAGGGTTTGCAAGATCATTTTGGTTTGGAAGTCGTTGGTATGATGTTTGAGTTCAATAATCAACTGTCATTACTTAAAATATATGTTAGGCAGAGCACTTAATAGATGCAAAATTGTATTTAATACATCAGAAATGGCAAAGAAAACAACGCAGATTATCAATAGAGTACAAATTGATTGAACATTCTGTTGCTCATAAATAGTGCAACAATAGTATGAATTTAGATGATTTTATGAACTATGTATCCTATAAATGCTAGGAAAAAATAGCTTTATAGAACAAGCTTTGTTTCTATTGAAAACAATATTACACAAAGGAACTTTGGGAATAGAGATAATTTGCCTGCATTTTTAAGAAAATTATGAGCGTGCCTGCATAAGGCGTCATAAAACCATGACTATGGTAAGAGCCATTGATGTTCCAATTCATGCTGAATTTTATAAGATTAGGATTCATATTTTAATCTTTAAAAAATGTCGAAAAAGAGAAACATTTTTTAAGAATAAAAAGTTCTTTACATAGTATAACCAATATAAACATGTATGGCTATTATGTGATGAGTTTTCTTCTAGAAGGGGAATATTATTTGGATAATATGCTTGCTTTGATTGGAAATCTTTTGTGTTAAAAGGTAGAGGTGAGGTGCGATGGATCATTTTTATGTTGTGGAGAAGAATTGATGAGTTTTTTTCGTTGTATTGGCCGTTCTGCCTTATTTATGTTGGATCCAGAGCAAGCACACGGTTTAGCGATTCTTGGGCTGAAAAGTGGATTAAATGGTTGTCAAAAGGTTATCGACAAACGTTTGTGTGTAACTGTTGCTGGTCTTGAGTTTGAAAATTTTATTGGTCTTGCAGCGGGGTTTGATAAAAATGCAGAGGTTGTAGATGGTATTTTTCGGTTAGGATTTGGTTTTACTGAAATTGGGACAGTGACACCAAAGCCTCAGATTGGAAATCCTAAACCACGGCTTTTTCGTTTAAAAGAAGATGAAGCGATTATTAATAGAATGGGCTTTAATAATGACGGACATCAAGTTGTTTACAATAGATTGCATGCGTGTAAAAAAACTGGTGTTATAGGAGTCAACATTGGAGCCAATAAGGATACGGTCGATAAGATTGATGATTATACTGTTGGTATTGCTCATTTTTATGATGTTGCTGATTATTTTACGGTTAATATTTCTTCTCCTAATACACCAGGTTTACGTGATTTACAGGCCCGTGACAGTTTGCATCTTTTGTTGAGTGCAATTTCGCAAGCGCGAAATGAGCAAGAGAACAAGCATGGATTCTCCATTCCCATTTTTTTAAAAATTTCTCCTGATTTATCAGAGAAAGAATTAGATGATGTTGCTGAAGAAATAAAACTTTCTGATTTTGATGGACTCATTGTTTCTAACACAACTCTTTCACGCCAGGGGCTTAGCAATAGTCACCTCAGCAATGAAGAGGGAGGGCTTTCTGGACGTCCACTTTTTGAACGTTCTACTATTGTGCTTGCAAAAATGCGTCAAAAGTTAGGGAAGGAGATTGCAATTATCGGTGTTGGCGGTATAAAGGATGCACAGACTGCTTTGGAAAAAGTAAAAGCTGGTGCAGATTTGATTCAATTATATAGTGGGATGGTTTATGAAGGTCCAAATCTTGTCATAACTATTCTGCAAGAGGTTTTGCAGATGATGCAACAAGATGGAGTTGATAACATAAAAGGCTATCGTGATCATAGTCTTGAGCATTGGGCAAAATTTCCTTTGTAAAAAACGCTTTTTTCTTCACAAAAAATTGCGAGATTTTTTTAAAGGGGCTTGCAAACTTTGTTGATCTTCCTTATGTCACATAAGCAAAGAATAAATGTTTACGAAATCGTGAATAGTTATGATACATTTGATTTTATGCGGTTGTAGCTCAGTTGGTTAGAGCGCTGGTTTGTGGCACCAGAGGTCGTAGGTTCAAATCCCACCAACCGTACCAAAAAATTTTATTGAAAATACTGAAAATGGATATACAAGACGAACAAACGGCTCGCTGAGGATCTTTGATCAATGACTGTAGTTGCTTGGGGGCATAATATTGTACAAAAAAACGCATGGCATAAAGTCCAAAAAACCAATAAAGGGGCATTGCGCTTCTTTTTTAAGAACTGGGCATCTCCTCTTACCTTAATGCGTTCTCATTATGCATCTTTTACACAAGACTTGCGATGGAAAGACTTTACGGAAAAAATCAATTGTTTTGTTTAAAAGATCCGAGCTTAATATGCCCTTCAATATGGAAGGGTATTTCACAATGTTTGTTGTGATGAAGCAATTGCTCTCTCTTGGCATGCCTCTGGCTGTTGGGTTTATCTCTCAGATGATGATTTCCTTCACAGATGCAGCGCTTGTAGCGCATTTAGGCGTGCAAGCCTTGAGTGGTACAATGTTAGCTCTGAGTATATTTAGTTTTGTTATGTTGTTTGGGCTAGGTATTATTACCGCGGTTGCACCAAAACTTGCGGAAAGTTTTCGTAGACAAGATAGATATGCATTGAAGGCATGGTTTGATCAAGGAATATGGCTTTCCCTTGTGATTGGAATGATGAGTGCGATCATTTTACTCAACACGAGAAATATTTTGTGTTTTCTCGGCCAAGATGGGACAATTGCCAATATAGCGCAGGAATATAATAGTGGTGCTGCTATAGGGGTGGTGTTTTTTTATCTTTATGTGAATAGCCGGGGATTACTGTCAGCAATTGGTAATCCAAAGCCGTTAACCTGGGTTATGCTTGCGGCTATCCTTGTGAATTTTCTTATCTCTTGGCCGCTTATTTTTGGTATAGGTTCTGTAAGCGGATTAGGTGTCTTTGGTGCAGGAATTGCGAGCAGTTTGATCCGTATTTTAATTGTTATTGCAGCAGCAATAATTTTGTCCCGCAATTCTGCTTTTCATTCTTTTCGCTTTAATTATTTGAGACCAAAGTTAGAGATTTCACGAATAATAAAATTGCTGCGAGTAGGGCTACCCATTGGTATACGTATTCTTATTGCGGAGGGCTTTCCTTCGTTCATTGCATTCATGATTACGGCTTATGGGGTCGAATCTTTGGCCGCGCATACGATAGGGATGCGTCTCGATATGCTTATTTCTGTGGTGGCTTTGGGGATTTCCAGCGCAGCCGCGACAATAGCAGCGTGGTATAGAGCAGATAGGAATAATATGGCTCTAAAACAGCTGCGTATGAGTGTCACTGTTTTTGCTGTAGCTTATGTCTTGTTTTTATCAGGGATTGTTTATCTCTCTTATGGATTCATCCTTACAACCATCTTTAATATTTCTTCAGAACGCGTTGTTGTTTTCTCTTGGAAGTTGCTTCCGTTCATTTTATTGTCTTTTGCTTTTGGCACTTTAGGTGCTATGCTCAATGGCATACTTGTGGGCTTGCTTGATACGTTTTGGTCAACAATTGTTGTAGCAATAAGTTATTGGGGGTTAGGCCTATTTGGGGGAGCACTAATGGCGCATTTTTTTGAATATGGCTTTATTGGCTATTGGCTTGGCATGATTGGTGCAAGCTTAATCGTTTCTATCTTTAATTATATGCGCGTGGGTTATTTAATAAAATGCAATCCTATGTTTGGGGCAGAGTGAGTGTTATAAAAGCGCTTGTAAAGCACTAGCTGTGAAGGCTTAGCTACTCATCGTCCATAGAGGCTGTTTTACTTCTATGGAGATAACAATATAGGTTACAAAACTTGCTTAATATTGAAAAGAAGTGTCTTTGATTGTAGTCTCAATATTATTTGTTGAGTTTTTAAAATAATATGGGTTTATTAAAATCATTCGGCTACAATTTAAGAGTAAGTTCGGTAGATTGGAAGAGTTTAATACCTTAAAAAATGACGAGAAAAAACGTGCTTATATTCATACGCCGTTGAGGAGTCATTTAAAAAGTTATTGTTTTTATAAGTTATTACCATTGCGATGCTAAAGTGTATACATTTGTCAAAACAATCGCAGACGCTGACGATGTTATTCTTGCAAGCCCTGTTTATCACAGGTCTTATTCAGAGACTTTGAAGAACGCTTTTGATAATTTAGATTGTGATGCTTTTTTGGATAAAGCTGTTGGTCTTCTCTCTCATGGCAGTACAGCAAAAAATGCGCTACTGTCATGTAAATATTTGGTACCAGTTGTGCATACGCTTTATAGACAAGCTCTACAATATCAAGTTGCTTCGGCTAAAGATGATTTTGTGTCTGAGAATGCAGGCCGTACATGGAGACTGAACAGCGAAGATGTACGGGCTCGCTGCGCACATCTTGTTGATGAAATGTATAAATTTTAAAATAATAAGGGTGGAGGATATGATCAAAAATGATAAGAAATACCGTTAGTTAGTCGTTGGTGGTACAGGAATATTGGCGCCCTTTTGCCGGTCATGAGGGCTGAACAACGTGATTATCGCAGCGCGTTTTCGTTCTCATTAATCCAGAATTGAGCTATTTCAGACAAGGGCTAAATGTATATTTTGGAGATTATTATAAGCCATAGACACAATTTTTAAAAGGGGTACCACTATGGACGGGCTTGAAATATTGCATATTATGGAGGGCATTCGCCTGCACATGCATTTTCGTGTAGGTTGAGATTGAGCGGTTGGCCTTCTTACCGAAGCCTCTGCGTATTGTTCATGTTTTTGGTTCTAATGCAGAGGATAAAATAATCTCTGGATGTGCGCATCATAATAAGATTGATTCTACATCTGTAAAATTAGGTCGGAAAAGGCGATCATAGGGCCGACGGTGGTCAATGAGAAAAGTATTTATGATCATGAGATTTGTGAGAGCCGTATTGAGAAAGAGTTTGCGCAAAATCTCGATAATGACTCTGATATAAGATTGTTTTTTAAACTGCCAAGAAGTTTTAAAATAGCCACTCCCATTAGTTCTTATACGCTTGATTGGGTGGTTTTTTTAGAGTGAGATGGCGCGCAAAAGCTTTATTTTGTACTGGAAACAAAAGGAACGAATAGCGAGTTTGATTTGCGCCTTAAAGAAATGCTGAAGATTAAATGCGGCAAGGCGCATTTTACCGCTCTTGAAACTGGTGTGGTGTTTAACGAGGCACCGGTGATGAGTTGGCGCGATTCTAAGCGGGGATGGTGGTAGAGAGAGTGGTGGCTGTGGTAAGAGTGGGCGGCACGAATGACGCTGTCTTTAGTTGCGTACCGCCCCAAGCTAATTTTGTGCTTTGCGAAATTCGCTAAGGCTTTTGGACGTACCGCGTTTACCGCGTAATAAAATCTTATGAATATCATGCAGAAGGCACGCAGAAATGGGTGATTGCGTGTCTAGCTTCCCAATGCCGTAATTAGGTACAGCTACATAATGAGATAGCTCTTCAATATCATCAGTTACACTGATACTTTTTCTTTATTTTCAAACAATAATAGGTCAGATGGTAACGATTATGTCCTTTCTATCTAAGAAAAGAGTAGCACCGCTTGCGTATATGTACGAGTAAAAGTCAATCAACATTGGTCTGAGGTAAAAACCGTCAATTATTTCTAATACACCTAAGGATTTCATAGCTTGCTCTAACGGTTTATATAAAGCCGCCCTTTTAAAAGGTGGATTGGGTGGAAAATTTATTGGAATATAGGCTTTATGAATCTCTCGAACTAAGCTTTCTACTATGCAGGCCCTAAGGCGTGATTGCATATATGGTCGCATCTGTTGCTGCGTTGTGTAGGCAGAGATCCTAAATGAGGAAAGGAGTGCTGCTCTTTTAATTACAAAGGAAGAATACGGCTAATTACAAAGGAAGAATACGGCGCGTAAGTGCAGCAAAATGTATTTTGAGGAGCAGAGGGGTGAGGCATTTGATGTCCAGCGGGTAACGGATTAACTGGAGTATAAGTGGGTATTGCTAGGGCGGAGTTTTTGGTTAAGAATTGCACTTCGTACGCTATAAGCTCTCTACATCCTTCATATAGGCGTTGGATCATCGCCCAATCAACGTAAAGGGGCTGTTTTGTCTTTAGCGTTTGTTTGGCTGCTTCTATAGTGCCGCTGGCTCTATCAGCCATTATGGTGATAATTTTCTCGTCCAAAGAACAGATCAATCGATTGCGTAATAGGGTATGTGTGCCTTTTTGACCGTGTCTTTTTTTTAAAGCAGCTGTTACCTCGTGGAAGGATTGGGTGTGTCTATATGATCAGCCTGCCAAAGAAAAGGAAGCGTTATTGCGATAGCCACCAATAGTAGTCCAGCGATAAAGGTGGCAGCAAACTGCAATGATATAAAAGAACCAAGGACGCCGACCAAAAAGCTTCCGACCGGCGTTCCAGCATAGCCTATCACTCGAAAAGCAGAATTAGCTCGCCCGAGAAGTTGCTTTGGTGTGAGGCGCTGCCTGAAGGCGGTAACACCAATAAACCATAAGCTTGCTCCAACGCCAGCAATAAAGATGACGCCCCATACGACGACAGCACTTTTTGAAAAGGCTGGAATCAAAAGCAAGACAACAGTTCCTAAACCGTCAGTGAGAACAGCTAGGCGCACCGGTGCATAGCGTATACGCGACGCAAATAGGGCACCTGCCATTGTTCCAAGCGCGTAGGCTGCAAACATCACGCCATATTGGCTGCTATGTAGGCCCAGATACCGACTGTCGGTAACGAAGAAGATGAACGAGGTTAGGAATGCTCCAAATACCACCGATAGAAAGAATGTGAGTAATGTAAGGGAGGTAAGATGCCGATTTGAAAAAATGAAACGAAATCCGGCAATGATATAACGGAAAGTGATGTTTTCTTTATCAGGTGTTGGCGATATCGGAACAGCACGGCGAGCGGTAAAAATCAATGTGATAAAAAGCACGATTAACAGGCCGAGAAATAGCAGTGTGCTATGCGCTAAAATGCTGCTTGTTATGACAGGGGCAAGAAAATAGGAGACTCCGAAATCTAAGAACAAGACAATTGAGTAGAAGGTCATCAATCGCTCTCCCTCCATGATAAGTGGTGGAATCGTCATTATATAAGCTTCGGCAGAAACGACGATGAATCCAGCAATGGTTGCATAGAAGAAAATTTGTTCGGCTGGAGTAATCTGTATCATGAGCAGTATGAACAGGACAATATGCAGTAGCATGAAGATGAAGAGAGCTGAGGTGGCAAGTTTTATTTTGTCGCAGCGATCAAGTAAAACGCCTGCAAGGATGCCGAAAATTGGCCACGCTAATGAGAAGAGACCTTGCGCCCAACTTACTCCGACTACGCCATATCCAGATTGTCTTGCTAATAGCGGGATGGCAGTGCGCAAAGCACCGCTGAGTAAGGCGAGCAGACTAACGGTTAGGCAAAAATAGCGTATGTTCTTGTTGGAAAAAAGCCTGAACATTCTGTTCTCCTTAAGATGCCACACAGGTTTCCACTGTTCCATCAAGTACGGCGGTTGTATTCAGCATGTTTGAGACATAGCCGTCCAAAATATTCCTATCCGCCTGAGGTAGAAGAAAATACATAAGGTTGGAATACCATTGCCAACCACGCTGAGTCAGCTGGAGATTGTTATCACTTTCTGCGATGAGACCTGCATCTATGAGCTGTTGTAGGTTATTGTATACGAAAGAGGGAAGTGCGGTCCAGTCAATTCTTTCTTTTTCGGCATGGCCGTTATAAGGTAGCCGCATAAAAAAAGCTTTGGAGGCTTGTTGCTCCGCTGATACCCAATTGTAGTATACTTTGGATTTTCCTTTAAGTTGTATGTCGGTAATGTATCCGCTTCGACTGGGATTGGCTCGTGTGACGAGTGAGCCGAGAATCGACAGTGCTGACGCCCCGAAGCCAACCACATAATCGTCATGATAACCATGCAAATATTTGTGATAGCGGAAATAATTAGCTGAACTCGTTTTAGCGAGCGTTAGAGGAGTGTTATTGGCAATTTTGATATAGGAATGCCCATTACACGGCGCATAGCCGCAGCTGCGCATAACGATGTCGCTAAATAATCGAAGCATCTGTCGATGCTGTAGGCTGGACGGTTTAAGCCCTTTTTGTGCGTAAGACTTATGCAGTTGCGACGTGATAGCCAGATTGTTGATTGCATAGAGGTTGATGGTTTCAGGGTGAAGCTCGCTGGTTTGCTTCAAATCGTATAATAGTTCTTCGGTTTGCTGGCTGTGCATGCCATATAGTAGGTCGAAACCGACATGTCCAATTATCTCTTGTGACCAAGCCACGGTATTGTTGATTTGTTCACGTGTTGAGGTGAGGTTAAACAATGATCGGAAACGCTCAATGAAACTCTGTATACCGAAGCTGATCCGGTTAACGCCGATCTCACGGGCAGCATAAAGTTTATCACGTGTGACGCTCTTCGATTCGCTTTCCAGTGTAAACTCGGCTAAGGAAGAGAGCTCAAATTCGGCATGCAATACTTTTCCGATGTGGCGGATATTATCTGCGGACAAGAGCGACGGTGTGCCGCCCCCTATATAGATGCTGCGGATGGGCCCTCTAAGCGAGCGAATGAAATTTCCTTTGGTTCTGATCTCTGTGGTAAGCGCTGACATATAAGATTCGATTTGCTTAACGTGCTTGTAGGCCCCTTTCTGAAAGGGACAGAAGGAACAGATGGTTTCGCAAAAGGGAATATGCAAATAAAGAGAAATGGTACGCGCTTGTGGAATCTGCTTACTTTGCGCTAGTTTATTAAAGTCTAGGTAATCGTAAAATTCATTTGAAATAGTGCGAAATAACGGATATGTGAAGTTGTAAATCGGCTTGAGTTGATCGAACTTCACAAAAGGATGATCCACGAGTTGCATAGTTTACTCCCCCAATTTCTTAACTCGCACTATATTATTGACGGGCGACTGGTGACCCAATCATCCGAGTGTATTACCAAAGATTTTCACGGAACATAATGAATCCTCCTTTTGTAGAAGTTATATGTATTATACATATAACTCATTATATGAACAGATGAGCTTGTTTAAGAGGCAATGTAAAGATAAAAATATAAAAGAACTTTCTCTTGCAGCCTTATGGTCTGATATTGTAATTGGTATCCTGTTTTACGTGGTCGGGCTATGAATGCCTAGGGCGAGAAAAAGCAGGGTATTTTAATGGACGTGCGGGGCATCTTTGTTATGTTGCTGGGATTTGGAATTTGCGTCTGGTTATGAAATATCATTAGCGCAAAAAGATGGTTTTAAAGGTAGATATATATTTTTTAATATCCCTGTAAAACTTCGAGAAGAGATAGAATTATCCTATTAGAAAACATATAAATGTCCAGTGTGATAATATTATCGAATTACATGACATCATCACTCGTGCACGCCATTTTGACATATTACCTAAAATCTCATTGAGATTGTGCCATGTACTGGAAAACGGGGATAGATCGTGTTTTGGTATGACTGCGGCGAAGTTACGTGCCGCATTATCTTTGCTAGAATCTAATAGGATTAGGCTTAATGGGGTGCATTTGCATGGGGGGCGTGTGCTCGGTCTGCACAGTATCACGAGATCATAAGTCAAAGTATGTGAAAGCAACTGATACAAAAAAGATTTTACGATGGTGGAAGATCGACGATGAAGGACGTTAGTTCAAAGAAAATTGATATTATTGTGTTTTCATATCCTGATTTTTGGGCTTTTGAGATATAAATAACACACCTCTTAGTGGGCTGGAGATTATCAAATGTTGAATCACGCATGGCGCAATTAGCAAAAAATCCTATCTATTGGATTTGGTATGCTCTACTGGATTCTCAGCTCTAAATATTGTGTGCGAAGTGCAATGTCAAGCGGTGGGAATTGATATAAGTGCAGAGTCGTACCATCCGCTCAGAACAAGGTTGATAGCTCTGTTATGCAGGCGATGGTTAAGTTTTATGTCGGAAATGTTGAGCGTATGACTTATCCTGAAAATACATTTACGCATATTATGGCGGGGTGAGTATTTGTAAGCACAGCTGTAAAGGCTACTCACCATCCTAGGGTGTTTACTTCTATGTGGATAACAATAGAGTTACAAAACTTGCTTCATATTAAAAGAAAAGTTTCTTTTCTTTTAATTAAGCATTGCTACAACCAAAAGGAAATTAAATATCTCGCCTTTATTATTCTCGCCAATGTTTGCTTATATATGATTATTTGAATCGGAATTAGGTTACGTACAATATGGTATTTCTCGCTGTTTTATATAAGGAGAAGGTTCGCACCGATGTATCGCGTGCAATATCAATTTTTTCACTATGGTGATAGGATAGCTTTTTGAGCGCAAAGTTCTTTTACCTTGATGGATCTTATAGTATTCTTCAAAAATATCAGTTGATAATTTTTTTTCGTGTCGTTTATGCATGGGCTGATACAATAAGAATAGGACTTGATTGTTTTTAAAGTTGGTATGTTATGGCTGTAAAAAATGGTGAACAAACGAAAAGTAAGAATTTTAAACCTGTCTCTCGTTTTCTCAAAAGTTTACGTGGTGTGTGCAATTGGGAACAAGTTTCACAATGGCTTGCTTCCCGTAAGGTAGAGGATATTGAATGTATTACGCCTGATCAAGCAGGGGTACCACGGGGCAAGATGATGCTTTCTAAAAAATTTACATCGGAAACATCATTGGCATTGCCTTCAGCAGTTTTTATGGCAACAATTTCAGGGGATTATCCGGAAGATGGTCATGGTTTTGAATATCCTAAAGCAGATGGTGATTTACGCCTTGAGCCTGATCTTTCTACGTTAAGCATTGTTCCATGGGAAGATGCTCCTACGGCACAGGTGATTTGTGATCTTGTGTATCAAAATGGTCAGGTTGTGGATTACACACCACGCAATGTTTTACGAACAGTGGTTCATTTTTACACAAAAATGGGTTTAAGCCCTGTTGTTGCACCAGAAATTGAGTTTTATTTGGTACAAAAAAATCCCGATCCTGATTATCCGTTAGTTCCACCAGTTGGTCGTTCTGGGCGTTCAATTGGTGGTGGACAGGGGTATTCCATTGCTGGTGTTAATGAATTTGATGATTTGATTGATGATATTTATCAATTTTCAGAGGCACAAGGATTGGAAATTGATACCCTCATTCATGAAGAAGGAGCAGGTCAGTTTGAAATTAATTTACGTCATGGTGATCCTATTGAGTTAGCGGATCAAGTTTTTATGTTTAAACGAACAATTCGTGAAGCAGCACTAAAACATAATATGTATGCGACATTTATGGCAAAACCCATTCAGGGGCAGCCAGGTTCTGCGATGCATATTCACCAATCGGTCGTTGATAAGAAAACGGGTATGAACATTTTTACACAGGAAAATGGTGAAGAAAGTATCTGTTTTCGCCATTTTATTGGTGGATTGCAAAAACATATGCCAGGGGTTCTTGTGATGCTTGCGCCTTACGTGAATTCTTATCGACGTCTTGTACCTGATAATTCGGCTCCTGTTAATTTGCGGTGGGGATATGATAATCGTACTACAGCTTTTCGTGTTCCTCGTTCTGCTCCTCAAGCGCGGCGTGTCGAGAATAGGCTTCCTTCATCAGATGCGAATCCTTATTTAGCTCTTGCAGCTTCTTTAGCGTGTGGTCTCATTGGTTTACAGCAAAAAATTGAGCCAGATGAGCCAACGACAAATAATGTGAATGCTGATAATATTGAGTTACCGCGTGGACTCATTGAGGCAGTTAATTTGTTTGAACAAGATACAGCAATACATGCTATTTTAGGGGATGTGTTTGTCAGTACTTATGCTGCAATCAAACGACAAGAGTTTGAAACTTTTATGGAAGTAATTAGTCCGTGGGAGCGTGAATATCTCCTGCTGAATGTTTAAATTTTATGACGATGATTGATGATAATTCAATTTCTCCAGGAATTTCTTGGTATGAAGATACTTTAAAAGAGCGCCCCTCTTATCCTTCTTTTTGTGAAAACAGACAGTGTGATGTTGCCATTATTGGAGGCGGATTTACGGGTCTTTCGGCTGCTTATCATTTAGCCAAGGCTGGAGTAGATGTTGTTTTATTTGAAGCATCACGTTTTGGTGATGGTGCTTCAGGGCGCAATGGTGGACAGCTGGGAACAGGGCAACGGCAATGGGTAGAAACATTAGAAAAAAAGTATGGTTTTGAGCGCAGTAAGGCTCTGTTTGATTTGGCAGAAGAAGCTAAAAGAGATATTTTAGCTTTATGCGCAATGCCTAATTGTCCGTGTGATTTGATAGGAGGACAGCTTTCTGTAACTCATAAAAGGCGTGAGCTTCTCTCTTATCAACGGCATATTGAGGCGATGCAGCGTTATGGCTATCACGCGCTTACTTTTATGGATAAGGCTGAAACATTTGAGCGACTTGGATCAACTTTTTATTGTGGTGGTATTTATGATGCGGATACCGGTCATATAAATCCCTTAAAATTGATTATTGGGTTGGCAAAAAGAGCACAAGATGCTGGTGCTAAGCTTTATGAGAAGTCACAAGTAACGACCATAAGGCGCAAGGGAGCACATTGGAAAGTAATAACAGAAAAAGGCAGTGTAACAGCAGAGCATGTTTTACTTGCAACAAATGGGTATAAACTTGGTCTGGAGCGTTTTATTGAGAAAAATATTGTTTCTATTCGCTCTTATATTGGAGCAACGGACCCATTACCAAAGCATAGTTCAATTCTTATAGGGGGGGAATCGGTTGATGATTCCCGTTTTATGGTTCGCTATTTTCGCAAAAGCATTGATAATCGTCTCTTATTTGGTGGTGTAGAAAGTTATGATAATAAGCATCCTCTAAATTTAGATGAACGTATAAAACGGCAAATTGTTGAAATTTATCCTCAATTACATTCTATCAATTTAAGCCATCGGTGGGGAGCAACGGTTGCCATCACAGTTGAACGCATGCCCTATGTTCGCCAACTTTTCTCAAGGATGACTTATTGTGGTGGTTATTCAGGGCATGGCGTTATGCTGGCTCCTTTCGTGGGAAAATTATACGCAGAATGGTTAACTGGAAAATATGAACGTTTTTCCTATTTCCAAGACTTAAAGATTTCATCTTTTCCGGGGGGACGCGTTTTGCGTTATCCGCTTATATTTTTAGCAATGCGTTGGTTTTCTTTATTGGATCGCCTTTAATGTAAACATTGCTTGAAATGAAGAAAATTAATGGCTTATTTAGTATCTGTCTGCTTTAATGATGAAAGCTTTTATAAGTGATATGGGATTTCATAATCGAATAGAAAAATAAACAAGTTCATGGTGCGTAAAATTATTCCAGTTTCTTCCTTTGATTGTATTGTTTTTGGTGGCAATGGTGATCTGGCGTTGCGCAAGCTTTTGCCGGCTTTGTATCATTGTCAGTGTGCTGGGCAATTCAGTGAGCCAACACGTATTATTGGGGTTTCGCGCACTTCCTTAAGTTGTGAAGAATATCAAAATTTTGTCCGCATTTCTTTAGAAAAACATATCCATCCAAAAGATCTCAATTCAACAGAACTCAATCGTTTTCTTGCACGTTTAACTTACATTTCTGTTGATGTTACCTCAAATCGAGGGTGGGAGGATTTAGCCCTCCTTCTGTCACAAGATTCAGCGGATATTCGAGCTTTTTATTTGGCTGTTGGTTCGTCACTTTTTGCTGATATTGCGATGAAGTTGGAAAAAAATGATTTGGTGACACCACAAACACGGATTATCATTGAAAAACCAATTGGTTGCGATGTAAAAACAGCTATTTCACTTAATGATGTATTTGCAAGCGCCTTTAATGAAGAGCAGATCTTTCGTATTGATCATTATCTTGGGAAGGAAACTGTTCAAAATTTAATGGCATTGCGGTTTGTTAATACACTTTATGAACCGCTATGGAACTCCAATTATATTGATCATGTTCAAATAACCGTTGCTGAATCTTTAGGGTTAGAAGGGCGTACAGAATATTATGAAAGCACTGGTGCTTTACGCGATATGGTTCAAAACCATATGCTACAATTACTTTGTTTGGTTGCGATGGAAATACCATTTACCAACAGTGCTAATGCTGTGCGCGATGAAAAACTTAAAGTTTTACATTCTTTAACACCGCTTGATGTCCATAATGTAGGGCAGCATACTGTACGTGGGCAGTATCTTTCTGGTCTATCAAATGGTATATCGGTAGAGTCTTATTTTGATGATCTGGGAAGAGTGAGTAAGAGTGAAACATTTGTAGCACTTAAGGTTAAGATTGATAACTGGCGTTGGGCTAATACGCCTTTTTATTTACGAACAGGTAAGCGCATGTTCACGCGAATGTCTGAAATTGTTGTGGTTTTTAAACCTATTCCTCATAATATTTTTAATGTGGATTTAGATGAAATTTTTTCTAATCGGCTTGTAATTCGTCTCCAACCTGATGAAGGTGTAAAACAATGGTTGATGATTAAGGATCCAAGTTATGGCGGTATGCGGTTTTGTCACATTCCATTAGACATGAGTTTTGCTTCTGCATTTTCTGAACGTAATCCTGATGCTTATGAACGTTTATTAATGGATGTTATTCGTGGAGATCAAACACTGTTTATGCGTCGTGATGAAGTTGAGGCTGCTTGGCGTTGGATTGATCCAATCATTGAGGGATGGGAAACAATACAACAGCCTGTTCATAGTTATAACGCTGGTTCGTGGGGGCCGTCTGCTTCGATGAGCCTCATGGAACGTGATGGGCGTATATGGAACAATTTAGTTTAGAGCAATAAGTATGTATAGAATGAATATTGACCGTTTAGATTTTGAAACCCCTCAGACTTTAGCCTTGGCATTGGCAGATCGAGTAGCCGCAGAGCTTAGTGTATCTGTTCTTGAGCGCAAGAGAGCAGTTTTAGCGGTGTCTGGTGGTAAAACACCAGAATTGTTTTTTCATTATTTATCAAAAGCGGATATTGATTGGCAAAATATTATTATCACTTTGGTCGATGAACGTTTTGTTCCTACACACGAGGAACGTTCAAATGAACATATGGTACGGTGTCATTTGTTACAAAATTTTGCCGAAAAAGCACGTTTTGTAGGGCTTTATCATAAAACAATTACTGCTGAACTTGCTGCTTTTTCAGCGGCGAGTCGTGTTAATACTTTGCCTAAACCCTTTGATGTTGTTGTTTTAGGAATGGGGGAGGATGGACATACGGCATCTTTTTTTCCTGATGCTGATCGTTTAAAGCAAGCGCTTGATTTACGAACACAAGCACTTGTTTTACCCCTTCATGCTAAGAGTGCTGTTGAGCCAAGACTCTCACTAACTTTGCCAGTTATTATGCAATCTCGTTGTATTATTCTCCATTTCGAAGGTTTTCAGAAACGCGATTGTTTTGAAGAAGCTTGTCAAGACGGGTCTGAAATAGAAATGCCTATTCGGGCAATTCTGCGTAATTCCCCTCATCTCGTTCAGGTTTATTGGTCGCCTGCAGAAAATGAAATAAGTGAATCAAAATATGTGACACAAAGTGAATAAAACGTAATCTCTCTCAATGAATGAGGGGAAGAAACAATGAAAGGGGGAGAGAAATATGGCACTTTCCAAGACAATTGCCACAGTTACACGAAGAATTTATGAACGTTCTCGATCAACACGAGAAATTTACTTAGATCGTATTGCGAAAGCACAAGTTCATCGCCCCAAACGGAGTTTTTTAGGATGTGCCAATCAGGCTCATGGCTTTGCTGCTTGTGGTGCAATAGATAAAGAGCGTTTGAAGGGAAATATCGTTGGGAATATTGGTATTATCACGGCATATAACGATATACTTTCAGCACATCAACCTTTTGAAAAATTTCCTCACTTAATTAAAGAGTCGGCCCGTATGGTTGGTGGTGTTGCACAGGTTGCAGGTGGTGTTCCCGCGATGTGCGATGGTGTTACGCAGGGAAATGCGGGGATGGAGCTTTCCCTTTTTTCGCGTGAAGTAATTGCAATGGCAACAGCTATAAGCTTATCACACGATGTCTTTGATGCAGCATTGTATCTTGGGGTGTGTGATAAAATTGTGCCAGGTTTATTGATTGGTGCCCTAACATTTGGTCATTTACCAGGAATTTTTATAGCTGCTGGTCCTATGACAAGTGGTCAAGGTAATGATGAAAAAGCAAAGATACGTCAACTTTACGCGGAAAATAAAATAGATCGCCAAACACTTCTAGCATCGGAAGCACGTTCTTATCATGGGCCAGGAACATGTACATTTTATGGAACAGCTAACTCTAATCAGGTGATACTGGAGATGATGGGGCTTCATATGCCTGGAGCTTCTTTTATTAATGCGAATACACCATTGCGTGATGCTTTAACAAAAGAAGCTACGAAACGTGTACTTGAAATGACAGATCTTGGTGATCATTATAGTCCACTTGGTATGATCATTGATGAGCGTTCTTTTGTGAATGCCATTGTAGGATTAAATGCAACAGGAGGTTCTACCAATCATGCGATTCATTTGATTGCTATGGCTGCTGTTTGCGGTATTAAATTGACATGGCATGATATTGCAGAAATTTCATCCGTTGTGCCTCTTTTAGCGCGCATTTATCCTAACGGTTTAGCAGATATTAATCATTTTTACGCTGCGGGGGGAATGGGATTTATTATTCGCGAGCTTATCGAGGCAGGCTTGGTCCATGAAGATGTTTCTACGGTTTTTGGTAAAGATCTCAATGCTTATGCAATTGAAGCAAAGCTTTCTGCTGATGGTCATGTGGTGCGTGAAGCGGCTCTTAAGGAAAGTGGTGATCATAAGGTGTTAGCGGGGTGGAGAAAGCCATTTCAGCTTGATGGTGGTCTTCGTGTTTTATCAGGAGATTTGGGAACAGCTATTATAAAAGTTTCCTCTGTTAAACCAGAGTATTGGCAGATTAAAGCACCAGTCTTTGTTTTTAATGATCAAGAGGAACTACAAAAATCTTTTAAATCTGGAGTGTTGCATAATAAAGACTTTATCGCTGTCATTCGCTATCAAGGACCAAAAGCCAATGGTATGCCAGAGCTTCATAAATTAACAACCATTTTAGGCGTTTTACAAGATCGCGGTCAAAAGGTAGCATTGATAACCGATGGGCGTATGTCAGGAGCGTCAGGAAAAATTCCTGCTGCTCTCCATGTGACACCAGAAGCAGTGGATAATGGCCCCATTGCACGTTTGCAGGATGGTGATATTGTTTTTCTTGATGCTCATGAGGGTAAATTAACTCTTTTGGAGGATTTAGCAAAATTTAACGCGCGAAAAATCATACCTCCGGATCTTTCAAAAAACGAACATGGTGTTGGACGCGAACTTTTTCATGTTTTTCGTCAATCCGTTAATCGTGCAGATCAAGGGGCATCTGTTTTTATGACATGAAAAATGCAAAAATAAATAAGCTGAATCATATACAATGAAACCATATACAAGGAATTGTTACAATTTTTAGAATTTTGGTATCGGCAGATTGTGTGATCGCGCGGCGGCTTTGAGTGTATTAACCATAAGCATGGCAATTGTCATTGGTCCAACGCCTCCTGGAACAGGGGTGATCGCAGCAGCTTTTTCTTTTACGTTTTCAAAATCGACATCACCAACAAGACGTGTTTTCCCTATACCTTTTTCTGGTGCAGCAACGCGGTTAATACCGACATCAATAACAATTGCACCATCTTTTATCCAGTCTTTTTTAATCATTTGTGGGCGGCCTACAGCTGCTACTAGAATATCAGCGCTTCGACACACATCATCAAGGTCACGGGTACGACTATGGGCAATTGTCACAGTGGCATTGGCTGCTGTTAAAAGGGCAGCCATAGGTTTTCCAACAATATTAGAGCGTCCAACAACGACAGCATCAAGTCCAGATAAATCTCGTCCACAGTGTTGTTCAATCATCATCATGGCACCAGCTGGAGTGCAGGGAATAATTGCATCTTCAAGTGCATTTGCCGCGAGTTTTCCTACATTAATATAATGAAAACCATCAACATCTTTTTGGAAAGCAACGGCTTGTGTTATGCGATTTGTATTCATATGAGCAGGGAGAGGCAGCTGTACCAAAATACCATGAATTTTGGGATCAGAATTTAATGTTGCAATAAGTTGAAGGAGTTCTTTTTCTTGCGTTTCTTTGGAAACGACATGTTTGATTGAAAGAAACCCACATTCTTCGGCTTTTTTATTTTTTGAGGTGACATATACTTGACTTGCAGGATCATCTCCAACGATAATAACAGCGATACTAGGTTGTATATTATAGTGATGGCGGAGCTTTGCTGTTTCGGCCTTAACTTTCACAATAATCTCTTCAGCAAGTTTTTTTCCGTCGATAATATTATTCATTCAGAGATCCTTTCGGTAAGGCTGTTTGTTTTTTTTGTAAAGCATTTTCTAATAATACGATAGAGTTTTATAGCAATATTCATATGAGAACAGTAAGAATGGTTTTATAATGTTGTGGATTTATAGTTTTGAAGACTTTTAAATAATTGCTTTATAAAGAAGCAGCAACATTGCTGTTTGAATAAATTTTGGATAAAGAACAAAAATAATGAAGATACAAAGTGGATATAGTGAATTATAGGATTATAAAAACTTTTTATGATCATTTAAGTTTGTTTTTAATCTGTTATAGGGGGATAAGTATAGAGGGATAATGTGCGCATCAGAATAATAAAATTTTTGAGCGGAGTTTTTATTACAATTATCTTTTTATTTGGAGTGGGGATTCTCGTTTTACCTTATCTTATTTCTACAGATGCGATTCGTATTCGTTTAGCGCAGGATTTAAGTGCGTGGACGGGTTACAATGTGCAATTGCGTGATCCACCGCGGTTACATCTTTTTCCTTATCCTAAAGCATTTCTTTCTGGCGTTACTTTAACATCAAAAATGGATGATGTTGCGCCATTAATGGAAGCTGAATCAATAGAAGTTGATCTTTCTGTCGTCGATCTTCTTTGGGGACATATTTCTTTTTCAGAGACGCGGATTATGCGTCCTCAATTTGTTATGGAAAAGCCTGTTAAAACAATAGCAGATTTTTTTGATCGGTTTTCTCGCTCACAAGGTGCATTAGGGGTGGCAATACGTAATACGCGTGAAATATTAAAACATAATCCTGAGCATCCAGAGATAGAGCACCTTTTAAAACAACCTTTTGGACGGATTGTCATTAAAAATGGTGTTCTTGTGTATCACGATAGTTTTTCAGGAGTAGCAGAAAAAATAACAGGATTAAATGCAACTTTAGATTGGCCGGAATCAACTCAGGAAGTACGGTTACGTGCAGATGCGCGTTGGCGCGGAGAGTTTACAAAATTATCACTTGATGCTTCTCAAGCATTACTGCTTCTTGCTGGAGGCAAAAGTCATATTAGGGCAAGTCTCAATTCTGTACGTGGGGGAATAACTTTTACAGGAAAGGCTCGATTATCTGAATATTATATTTTTGACGGAAAAGTGTCAATGCGTTCTCCTGGATGGAATCAGACATTGTCTTGGGTTGGTGGAAATCAGTTTTGGGGACATAAATTAAAAATACCCATTGTATGGGAATCTCATTTTTTAGCGCAGCCAATGCATATCCAAATGAACAATGTTACATTTACGATGGGGAAAGCCAATGCGCGAGGAGCTTTAAAACTCGATTTTCAAGATTATGTACCAAATGTCATGGGCTCTTTAGCCTTTGATAATCTAGACCTTAGCCTCTTGGGTTCAATGTTTTTTTCAGGTAAAAAGAAAAATGCCTGCTTTGACATGAGAACTTTTGATTGTATTGGCGTGGATATACGACTTTCTGCGCCACAAGCTAAAATAGGAAATATTTCACTCACAAATTTAGCTGCTGCAATACAAATAAGAGATGGTCATGGTATTTTTGATCTTGGACATGCGAATATTTTTGGTGGATCTGTGCAAAGTAATATTGAAGTTACCTCAGCTGGACAGAAAGTGCGTATTGGAGGAAATATTTCAGGTGCTTCTATTGATATGCAGGAGACTTTAGAAATCTTGGGATTTATTCCATTTATACAAAGCAAAACGAATTTTACTGCAACGGTACGAACACTTGCTGATTCTTGGCCAGAAATTTTTACGAAAATGCAGGGTGAGTTAACACTGAAGATGTCTTCTGGTCGGCTATTAGGGTATGATCCGAATGAATTACAAACAAGACTTTCAAATAAACAACAATTTCTTTTAATGAATAATGATACTTTTTCAACAACATTTGATCACTGGGATATTCAGACAAGCTTTTCAGAAGGTATGATGAAGGTAACAGAGTCATTAATGCGTACAGCAGACTTGAGCTTATCCATTCAAGGAACCATTGCAACTGCTATTGCGCAAGGGAAGGAAAATGAACTGATATTACAGGCACAACTACGCAAAAACTATAGATCAGAAACTTTATGTAAAGATGTCCAATGTCTTGCTAATAGCCTTGCATGGCCTTTTACATTTTCTCTAAGCTCTAAAGGACAAAATCATGGTGATTTTTGGGTTACAAAAGATATTAACGCAGATTGAGTATCGTTTTTCATCTGTATAATATTCTATCCTATAATGATAATTCGTCTTTTTGCAACTTAAAATTGTCTTTTAAATTTAAATAAGAAATTCCACTATCGTAAGATTCTCTCATTTTAAATCCGTTCGTCGTGAAGCAGTAAAAACCATCCTCACCGTCATAATAAGTGAGGTTGGTATAGATAAATGACTGAAGAGAGGAATAAAAAACCTTCTTATGGAATCTTTCAAATACAAGAGATTCATAATATTGGTGCTAATCTTATAAAAATTGCTAAAAAACATTAAAATTTTAAGGAGGATGTTGGCCAGTGCTTATTGAATCGCAGAAGAAATACCATAGCCATCTTTGGTAATTGTATGCTTCCCGTCGGCTCCAACAGAACCAATTCCCACTGTAATCAAAATAAAGGCTAAGAGGGTTGTAATCGTAATAATTGTAGCTTTTTTAGCAGACATATTTTTCCTCCACGGATGCATCAATGACTGAATGCAAAGATGAATGGTGCATTATTTAAACTTTTATGAAAGCAGAATCACTTAAGGATGTATAAGTTCCTATTATTATCTCATAAAGCTAAAAAACTCTATAATTCTTTAATATATTATAGTTCTATAGATATAATTTTTTCTTTTTGCTATATATTTTTCTTCATTTTCTCGATGACGATAGTGAGCATTGGCAAAATTTTTATGCGCATAAATTATAAACTTAAAAGATTATTTATCCGACAGACATTGGCTTTGAATGAAGAAATAAAGATAGAGGGGGCACAAGCTTCTTATCTTATGCATGTTTTGCGTATGAAAGAAGGAGCAGAAATTTTACTTTTTAATGGACAGGATGGTGAGTGGCTTGCTAAACTTATCACTGTTAAGAAAAAATTTGTTGTGGTTCAGCTTATCCATCAAGAAAGATTACAAACGACGCATTCCAATCTTATTTATTGCTTTGCTCCACTCAAAAATGCGCGGTTGGATTATATGGTGCAGAAAGCTGTTGAAATGGGGGTATCGATTTTGCAGCCTGTTATAACGCATCATACGCAGGTTACGCGTATCAATATGGCGCGTATGGAAGCCAATGTTATTGAAGCTTCTGAACAGTGTGGAATTTTATCTCTTCCTGAATGCGTAGCGGCTCTATCATTAGCAGAACTTTTAGCACAGTGGGATGAGACACAGCCTTTATTCTTTTGTGATGAAGAGCATAAATTGCATAATCCATTACCTTCTTTTAAAAAGCGTGACGTTACAACACCTGGTATTCTTATTGGACCGGAAGGTGGCTTTAGTGAAGAAGAGCGGAGCTTTTTAAAAAAACATCCTTTTGTGGTTCCAATATCACTAGGTCCGCGTATTTTACGCGCTGATACTGCCGCTGTTGCTGCTTTGGCTCTTCTTAATGCTACCGTGGGGGATTGGGCAATGGATTGAGAAATCTGTAAAATCATTCTAAACAATTTATTTAAGATGATGATACCAATTATAGGATACGGTAAGTTATGG
Source organism: Bartonella sp. AA23NXGY (assembly GCF_042197165.1). Taxonomy (NCBI): domain Bacteria; kingdom Pseudomonadati; phylum Pseudomonadota; class Alphaproteobacteria; order Hyphomicrobiales; family Bartonellaceae; genus Bartonella; species Bartonella sp. AA23NXGY. The sequence goes on from NZ_JBHIRO010000005.1 coordinate 50,452, forward strand.
CGCTTGATATAACTGATGAAAGTGAAATTTATAACTTAGATTCTTTGGTTAGCTATTTCCAAGGGGGGTATAAAGCAGAAGATGATTGGCGCATTGGTACAGAACATGAAAAATTTCCGTTTTATAGAGATGGTTTTCACCCTGTTCCTTATGAAGGAGAGAGGGGAATCCGAGCGCTTTTAGAGAGGATGCAAAGCGCCTTAGGATGGAAACCTATTTTAGATGAAGAGAATATTATTGGGCTCGTAGGATCAGTTGATCAGGGAGCCATTTCTTTGGAACCTGGGGGACAATTTGAATTATCTGGTGCACCATTAAAATCAGTAAGCCATACATATTACGAGTTGATGGAGCATTTAACTCTTCTCAAAAAAATTGCAGAACCATTAGGTATAGGTTTTCTAGGTCTTGGAGCTAGTCCAAAGTGGACTTTAGCTGAAACGCCGCGAATGCCTAAATCACGTTATCAGATTATGACTGATTATATGCCTAAAGTGGGGTATAATGGTCTTAATATGATGTATCGCACATCAACAGTTCAGGTTAATCTTGATTTTTCATCTGAAAGTGATATGCGGCGAAAAATGCAAGTATCCATGAAGTTACAGTCCATTGCAACGGCATTATTTGCAAGTTCGCCCTTTACAGAAGGGCGCCCAAATGGCTTTTTATCGTGGCGTTCTGAAATTTGGCGTAATACTGATAATCAGAGGACAGGCGTTCTGCCCTTTGTATTTTCTGAGCGTTTTGGTTTTGCTGATTATGTTGAATGGGCCCTTGATGTTCCAATGTATTTTGTTGTGCGTGATGGTCGTTATTATGATTGTACACACATAACGTTTCGTCAGTTTATGAATGGAGCATTAAAAGGACAAGTTGCAAATTCAATTCCAAACATGGGAGATTGGATTAATCACTTATCAACGTTATTTCCTGAAGTCCGCTTAAAAAGATTTTTAGAAATGAGGGGAGCTGATTGTGGTTCTTGGAAGCGCATTTGTGCGTTGTCGGCTTTTTGGGTTGGGCTTCTTTATGATAGGGAAGCACTTAATGAGGCAGAGGCTTTGACAAAAGATTGGTGTTTTGAAGAAGTTTTAGAGTTGCGCCAACGCGTTCCTAAAGAAGGGTTAAGAACTCCTTTTCGTCAAACTATTCTTTTAGAGTTAGCACGTCAAGCTCTCGCTATTGCTCGCAAAGGCTTAAAAAATCGCAAACAGTATGATACGAATGGTTTTGATGAAACAAATTTTCTTAATCCTCTAGAAGAGGTTGTTGCAATGGGACAAACAGATGCTGAAAAATTTTTGTCCCATTACTATTCTATTTGGAATAAGTCTGTAGAACCTTTATTTTTAGAATGTGCCTATTAAATTTGAAGCAAAGATACTTCCTACTTTTTTAAAAATACATATCACCGTGGTGGTTCATTCACTCATTTGCTCTAGAGAGCATGTCCTATCTTTCTTTTAACATTTCTCATAACGGAAAGGATACAATACAAAAATTTCTTGGGGAGTGTGATTTTTATACCCAATAATATCACGATATTTCCGTAATCATAATGTTGTCCCTTTGTACAAAAGATAGTTCATAAGAGATAAAGCTTATTATCAAACATTTTTTATTCACTTGGCTAAGCCTACTTATGAATAGGTCTGAAAATAATATTTTTTACTTTTAAAAGGGATAAAAAATATAATTTGCGGTTAATAGTCAATTATTATAATTCAATATACGATGCTTATATGAAAGAGTATTTTATTATACAAAAATTACGATATCAATCTTTCAGTGCGCTAAAAAGACAGTAGAAAAAATACCGATAGATCTATGTATGTATAACTAAATTTTATTTTTATAAAAAAAATAAATATATTATGTAAATAGATAGAAATAAAGATTATTATATATAATGAATGTGTTAATTACATCATTAAATATTGATAAATAAAAAATATTATCTTCATAGAGTTATATGAAATTATAAGCTATTCATAGATAAGAAATAACTATTTGTATGCAAAGGGGTATTATATTAAAATACTATTATTCTTGATAAAGAGGCACGAGATAAAGAGATTGAGCTTGTAACGAATGAGTGTTTGAATACGCACAAAAATTCAAAAAAGCACAACATTTCTATAGCAGAATAATCTTTATCAGTATGAGCGCAACTTATTATAGGCAATTAATCATCCCCATACATTGTAAATCTACTGTAAGACTGCTTTTAATGCTTTAAACTGTACTATTCATAAAATTTATAATATTTGTAGACTTAAAGCCTCTCATTTTAATCATATATCCTCAGTCTTTTCCATTGTTTTCATTATCTAGAAATTTGTAATCGTCTTTGTTATGCTCTCACTAGGATAAGCAGCTTTAAAATGTGCTCGTCCTTCATCCGTAATGGTATCACGCCTCTGTAAACCAGATGTTTTTCTTTCCTTTATTGAATTTGCAAACAAATGGGATTGTTTTTCATCATGAACAGTTACAGAGATTCAACGTTTTTATAAAGATACCGTGGAAAGTATTGACCTGTATCTATTGCATCTAGATTAGGCAAATTCTTAGCTATCAATACAGAAAAAACGCTTCGTGCTCCTATGCCTGTAATTTGTATCATCCTATTTTCAACTTTTTGTCCTATCAGGACTATACGAGGCATTTGGTAAATTCCATCGTTGAGATTCCGATTATAATAAAACCACTGTTGCGTAAAAGGATGATATGAACTCTGAGTGAGGCATGCCTCTTCAAATTCAAAAACCTTTCCTCTTATTAGTTCTTGCGTAACATTATAACTCCAACTTATCTTTTTTATATCTAAAGTGACAAAATTATCTATAGCACATGCACGTGTTGTTCGATCAGCATATGAATAGGTATCGTTAAAACGTTTTACTGCGCTATTATAAAAAGCAATCATATTATTTATATTTTCTGCTCAAGCTCCGCCCTCCAATGTTACGGCAACTCTTGCATTAAGATGTTTCATAAGAGGTCTTTCTACTCCTTTCTTATACATTTTTACTCATACGCCAGCCCTGCTTGTGACGTGCAAGCAAATGATTTTGATTGATTCAAGATAAACAGGTTTGAAATGAGAGAATCTTACGTTATTCGGGACTCTCATTTAATATGCAAAACAGTAAATTATGATTATAAATCAACATGTTGTATTTCAAAGCCTTTTTATGACTATAAAAAGAGTTTTGAAAAATAAAAAAGCTTTCATTGAGAGCAAAGAAAGAATGTATAAAAAGTATTTTCAATAAAATAATTATATTTGAAGTGCTGATCAAAGCTATTGAGAGTGCAGTCCATAAAATGAGCAGAAGTAGCTTGTTGGTGTATTTTCTAGAAAAATCATGAATGTTCGATTGTTAATTCATCCTTGCTTGGAAAGCTCGCTTCAGTTCAAATAGAAAAAGAGAGAGGTAAGGAGATTTATAGGATAAGATATGCTGGAATTATTCAATATTAAGATGCAATGAATGTTGTTTATATTTTTCTTATTTAACTATTTTATAAGAGCATAAATTTAAAGAATAAGAAAATAATTTTATTTATTTTCTTTAAACAGTTATTAGTAGATAAAAAATTCTCTTTTAATCTATAAATTAAAAAAATAATGATTTTGTAAAAGCCTTGTAAGCTTTATAGGTTAATTTTAAATATCATGCATTGATTTTGAATTATGCAGATTATTTATGTCAACCATAATAATAGTGAGCATAGACAATGACACTTAATTTTTTCGTCAATTTATTTCTATTTGTTATTTTTTTATTGTTGGTTTTTCAAAGTAAGAAAATGCAATGGAGTCTTTCACTACGTGTTATGCTATGGCTTATCCTTGGCTTGATTTTTGGAAGTGTTTTGCAGTTTATTTATGGAGAGGGTGAAAGCACTTTATTGAAATCCGTTGAATGGTTTAACATTGTCGGTGAGGGCTATATTTTATTGTTGCAAATGATTGTTATGCCATTGGTTTTTATCTCTATCGTTTCAGCAGTTGCTCATTTACATTCTGTTTATGCTGTTGGAAAGATGAGTATAATAACAATTTCAATATTGCTTTTTACAACGGCTCTTTCAGCATTGGTTGGTGTGCTTGTGGTTAATTTTTTTGGATTAACAACCGATGGTTTGGTGCATGAAGGGCAAAATGTTTCTGCTCTTCTTGAAGGTCATATTTCTAAACTTGGAGATATGAATATACCAAAGATGATTTTGTCTATGATTCCTAAAAATCCATTTGCTGAGTTGAGTGGAGCTAAACGTACGTCAATTATTAGTGTTGTGATTTTTGCGTCATTTTTAGGTGCATCGGTTCTTCTTTTAAAGAAAGATGAGCCAGAAAAAGGAGAAAAAGCGCTTTTATTTATTCAAGTGGCACAAGCTTGGATTATGCGGTTAGTCCGTATTGTGATTGCTTTGACGCCTTATGGTATTTTTGCACTTATGACGAAAGTAGGAGCAATATCGCGTATTACAGATATTTTAAATTTACTGGTTTTTATCATTGCCTCTTATGTCGGTATTATTTTAATTTTTGGAATTCATGGTGTATTGCTTGGTATTTCTGGGATTAATCCCTTTCGTTTTTTCAAAAAGGTTTTACCAGTTTTAACATTTGCTTTTAGCAGTCGTTCAAGTGCTGCAAGTATTCCTTTGAATATTGAAGCGCAAACACAGTGGATAGGTGTACCACAATCCATTGCGAGTTTTGCAGCTTCTTTTGGGGCAACAATTGGACAAAATGGTTGTGCTGGTCTTTATCCAGCGATGCTTGCGACCATGATTGCACCCTCTATGGGTATTAATCCTCTTGATCCTACTTGGATTGCTACGCTTATTGGTGTTGTAACGTTGAGTTCTATTGGTGTTGCTGGTGTGGGGGGAGGTGCTATTTTCGCTGCATTGATTGTGTTACCAATTATGGGGCTTCCTGTTACTTTGGTTGCTGTACTTATCTCTATTGAACCGCTAATTGATATGGGACGGACTGCTCTAAACGTGAGCGATTCAATGATAGCTGGAACGGTCACCAGTCAAATATTACGGACAACAGATAAAAGTATTTTTAAAAAATAATTTTAGATTATATTTTTGGGGGCTGTAAAACATCTGTAAGAGATATTTGCGCTGAACCAGGTTGTAGCGGTTTTTGTTGATTGGGATGAGGAGCCCAACCAGAGAGCCAGATGAAAGAAAAATGTGCACGAATACGTCCATCAGGATCACTAAATCGTTGTGCATAGATTTCAGCTGCGCGGAGAAAAAAACGTTTGGATACAGGGCGTCGTGAACGATTGATGAGTGCATTTTGCATTCCCATAGCTTTAAGATCGTGCATAAGGTCAAACATTGTATTATAACGTATTGTGATATCTTCAACGTCTGCTACAGGCAGGGCAAAGCCAATACGCTGTAAAAGAGCGCCTGCATCACGAATGTCGGCAAAAGGGTAGATTCTAGGGCTTGCTCCACCATAAATTTCACTTTCAGCTTGCAGCAGGCTTTCCCGCAATTCTCTTAATGTACCAGCTCCTGCCATAACAGCAAGAAATAAGCCATCTGGTTTAAGAGTATTTTTTATCTGGCTTAGAACACCAGGGGTATCATTGGTCAATTGTAATGAAAGAAGTGAAACAATAAGGTCACAGTAACTTTGAGGTAAATCAAGAAATTCTCGATGACGTAAATGAAATTTTTTATCATGGCTTTGATAAAGCGGATCGGTCTCAATGCGTTCTATGGAACAAACTTTTCCAGATTTCATTAAAGCTTGCGCAGCAAGGTCTGTATGGCTGTGTAAATCGAGAGCTAATGTAAAGAGGCGATCAACAGTGCTAAGGCGTTTATAGAGATCTTCTGCCATGTGAGAGAGTAAAAAGTCACATCCTTTTTTTGCTTTTTGAAAGGCACGTTTTCGGAATTGTTCAATGCGGTTATGATCAAAAATTAAAGGATGCGACATATTGTAGAACACTTTCGATCTATGAAAGAATATATTTTAAAAAGGTTCATTATTTGTGCAAGCTCTGTCAAGTTTATAATATGAAAGAAAATAAATTTATAGAAGGTAAGAGTTTTTAAAGGAATTAAAATTATAAATTGAGGAAATACAAAGGAACTTTTGTTCTGAGGGAAACTTGTAAAAGCCTAAATTTATAATGTTGTATTTTCGAGAAGCGGCGTTAAATAGCGGAGATATACTAAGTAAGTTCGTTGAACGCTTGAAAACGATGCTTTATCCACCAATTTGTCCTGGATGTAAGCAAAATGTTTTTACTTATGGTACGATTTGCTCCGAATGTTGGAAAGATCTTCAATTTATCACAAAACCTTATTGTCCTGTTATGGGGACTCCTTTTGTTTGTGATATGGGGGATGGTTTTCTTAGTGGTGAAGCACTCCGTAATTCCTATCCTTTTTCACGTGTTCGCTCAGTCATTGTTCATAAAGGGCTTGCACGAACTTTAGTAACGCGCTTAAAATATGGTGATCATATAGAATTGGCATCATTTATGGCCAATTGGATGATGTTTGCTGGACGCGAGGTTATTGATGATTGTGATGTTATTATTCCCATTCCATTGCATTTTCGTCGTTTTTGGGAGAGGCGTTATAATCAATCTGCTGAGCTTGCACGTTACATTGCAGCATCACAAAAAAAGCTTTTAAAACCGAGTTGGCTTGTTCGTTGTCGGCATACCCGTCCGCAGGTTAGTCTTTCTTCGAGAGAGAGAAAACTTAACGTAAAAAATGCTTTTAAGGTTTCGCATAAAGTTAAAAAATATCTCAAAGGATGTTCTGTTTTGCTGATTGATGATGTATTTACAACGGGTGCAACAGTTACAGCAGCAGCTGCTGCATTAAAAGATGCAGGTGCACGACAGGTTGATGTGCTAACATTTTCGCGTGTTCTCAAAGAAGATTCTATTTTTCCCTCTTCTTAAGAGGAATTTAAAATGAATATTATTAAAAAATATTGGAGGATAATACTATGAAAGAGGTAATAATTTATACACGCCCTAACTGTCCTTATTGTACAAAAGCACGTGATTTGCTTAATAAAAAAGGCGTAAAGTATACAGATATTGATGCTTCCACATCTCTTCGCCAAGAAATGGTACAGCGTGCAAATGGACGTAATACATTTCCACAAATTTTCATAGGTGATTATCACGTTGGCGGTTGTGATGATCTTTATGCTTTAGAGGCTGAGGGAAAGCTCAATTCTTTATTACAAGGCATATGATATTTGTAAATTACATATTCTTAAGACCGTTTTGCAAGAAGGAGATAGTTAACGCCCATGTCTTTTGAGCGATTCCAGCTGTCGTTTAATGGGTTATAAGTAATACCTATCTCATCAACGACAGTCAGAGCGTTTTTTGATAAGAAATTTTTAAGTTCTAGAGGTTTTAGGAATTTTTTATAATCATGGGTTCCTTTAGGAAGCCAACGTAGAATATATTCAGCGCCTACAATAGCAAGCCCCCATGCTTTCCATGTGCGGTTGAGTGTTGAGACAAACATCACCCCTTGTGGTTTCAGCATTTTTGCTGTAGCTTCTATGAAGAGATTAACGTCAGCGACATGTTCAACAACTTCCATATTAAGGATGATATCAAATTTTTCTCCTTCATTGGCAAGTACTTCTGCTGTCGTCGTGCGGTAATCAATGGAAAGATCATTTTGGGCTGCATGGGTTTTTGCGACTTCAATATTCGTTTGTGAAGCATCAACGCCTACAACTATAGCACCAAGACGTGCCATTGGTTCAGATAACAAGCCTCCTCCACAGCCAATATCAAGAATTTTCAAATTGTGAAAGGGCGTAAGTGAAGAAGGGTCACGATTAAACTCTAAACAGATTTTTTCTCTGATGTAAGCAAGGCGCGTTGGGTTAAATTGGTGAAGAGGTCGAAATTTTCCTTGTGGATTCCACCATTCTGTAGCAATACGTGAAAAATGATCAATTTCACTTTGATCAATAGTTGTTTGTGTTTCATCGATCATGTTGCCTTCCTTTATTTTTAATGATCAGGTCAAGTAGATTTTATACAAAGTCAAGAGAAATTAATATAATCATAATGAAACTTGCACAAATGATAGATATTCGCTATGTCGAGAAAATGGTTAGTTGATACAGCATCTAATTCTCATTACTGTTTGAGATAAGAGATGTAAAGGTAAGAGTGTTATTAATGGCGCGCATTGTCATGAAATTTGGTGGAACGTCTGTAGCAAACATTGAATGTATTCATAATGTTGCAAGGCATGTCAAAAGAGAGGTTGATGCAGGCAATGAGGTTGCCGTTGTCGTATCTGCGATGGCTGGTAAAACGAATGAACTTGTTCAGTGGACAAGTGATGCTTCCTCTATGCATAGAGATGCTCGTGAATATGATGTTGTGGTTGCTTCTGGTGAACAGGTTACGTCAGGTTTGTTGGCTTTGACACTTCAAGAAATGGGGGTGAATGCACGTTCATGGCTTGGTTGGCAAATTCCTATTCATACAGACAATGCGCATGGCCGTGCACGTATTACTAATATTGATGGATCTTTTTTAATCGAGTGTTTTCAGGAAGGTCAGGTTGCCGTTATTGCTGGTTTTCAGGGGTTATCTCCGGATAACCGGATTTCTACCTTAGGGCGTGGGGGATCAGATACAAGTGCTGTTGCTATAGCCGCTGCTGTACAAGCTGATCGCTGTGATATTTATACGGATGTGGATGGTGTTTATACAACGGATCCACGTATAGAGCCGAAAGCGCGTCGTTTACCAAAAGTAGCTTTTGAAGAAATGCTAGAAATGGCTTCTCTTGGTGCAAAGGTTTTACAGGTTCGTTCTGTTGAATTGGCAATGGTTCATAAGGTTCGTACCTTTGTGCGTTCAAGTTTTGAGGATCCTGATGCGTTAGGCATGGAGGATCCAATGAGTTCTTCTGGAACACTTATTTGCGATGAGGATGAAATTGTGGAACAACAAAATGTTACTGGTATTGCTTTTGCTAAGGATGAAGCACAAATTTCCCTTCGTCGGCTTGCCGATCGTCCAGGGATTTCGGCAGCAATTTTTGGTCCCTTGGCTGAAGAAAGCATTAATGTTGATATGATTGTGCAAAATATTTCTGAAGATGGCTCAAAAACTGATATGACTTTTACTGTACCATCATCAGATGTAGAAAAAGCCGTTACACTTCTTGAAAAGAATCGCAAAGAAATTGGATTTGATGTTCTCCAGTTTGAAAGCGATCTCGCCAAGGTATCTGTGATTGGTATTGGAATGCGTAGCCATGCAGGTGTTGCCGCTACAGCATTTAAGGCTTTGGCTGAAAAGGGTATTAACATTCAAGCAATTACGACCTCAGAAATTAAAATTTCTATTTTGATTGATAGTGCTTACACTGAACTTGCGGTTAGAACATTACATGCTGTTTATGCACTTGATAAGGGATAAGTATTTTTTAGTTTCAACAGAGTTTCAATAACGTAAAGCTTTAATATATATTAATAATTTTTGTTAAGGATATTTATATTTTAACTTAAATGGAATATTTAATACAGCAGGACTCTCTCATTTTAAACTTGTTCATGATGAATTTAAAATGGTCACTTATACATTACAAGAGAAAGATGTTTGGGTAAAAAACTGTTTAAGAAGGGATATAAAATATGCCGTCTATAAACGTTTTAGAGCCTATAGAGTGAGATGGAGAAGACTTTACGATAAGCCTTAATAGAACTAAGGAACAATGCACTGCGTTTATTCAAAGAATGCATGTTACATGAGGGACAGCCTCGTGAATACAGATTTAATATTATAAATCTTAGAGAAATGGGAGCTCATTGGATTAGTGACGGAATTACCAAAATAGAATTGATGATGTATTTTCTAGAGATGTTTAGTTTGTCATCAAATGATTGTTTATGACTTTATGTATATCTTGAAAATTTAATTTTTTCCGTATTACGAGGCAATAAAAAATATATCTCTATAGATAATATTTATGTTGCACTATAAGTTATAAAATTACCATGTCTTATGCGTTTATAGCTTCTTCAGAAGTACTTTTCATAAAATAATGATAATGTTACAGTGTGTTTCTTTTATGATTTTATTACTTAAATTTTTTTCATGTCTATTTCTCTTTTTTGAATTATGATTAAGATTTTCAAAGTTTTTGATACCTCCATATGTTCTTTAGGTTAACTTTCTTCCCTTAACTACTCTATTATAAGTATTTTCTGTGTCATACTGCCAATCACACATGAAATACATTCTTTCGTTTTTGCAGTATATTGTGCTAGTTTCTTATCATGTTTACATATTTTGCAAATGGTGGTCTTTGTAAGTAAAGCTCTTCTTGTGAGAAATATAGCCATATTATTTTACCCTTCTTGTATTTTATGTGGCGTTGTACAATTTGAAAGTCTCGGAAATATTGCTTTTTAAATTATCTATGAAGAGTATTTTATGATATCAAGAAATATAGAGCGTGCTCTTTAAACAAAAAGAAAATAAATATCAAATAAGAGCGGAAAAAGGGGAGAACAACGATATATATGCTCTATTTTTCCACCAATCATATGTTTTAGAATAGTCTAAATGACTAGGATTTTCTTTTTTTCCGCGAGTTAATTACGTAAACTAGAGTGCTCCCTATGGAAGCATGCTTCAAGTTTAATTCTTTCATGGAGTGAGACAAGCGATGTGTCGATGATAAAAAACGGGAATATTTTTCCACTCCATTGTCAATTTAATAGTGATGTTATGACGTTGTTATTCCAAATAAATCTTTTGTTTTTTGTTACCTGTATCAATATCTAATGTCAGAGCAGATGCATATTTGATGGTATATTGAGACGGATAAGGGGCCTACGAGCAACTCCTGTTTTTGTATGCCAGATAGGAATAAGGATGTTGCGTATACCTGGTGGGGTAATTTCTGAAATGGAGATAAAACCTAATTGGGTGAGAATATGAAGCCATAAAAGTGAAAACCAACTTCCATTTTACAACTTCCTTTTAATTCTGCTTTACAATTTTCAAAGGTATTGACAGCAATATCTTTTAAATAATGGATATTACACATTGGTTCACGTTTTTGTTTATTGCGTTATTTAAATCGTATATACCTTTCACGTAAAACAAAACGCTATTATAGTGCCAATTTACGTGCTTGTTTTGAAAAAATATCTCTCAAGTCCATTTCACGGCACCGACCATGAATGGTATAACGGTAAAGCCATTGTGCGCCCCATCTCCTTCTTAGATCAAAGGTGTCAGTTGGCCGTCATCATTTAATTTTTAGTTTTTGTGTTGAACAACTCTTGTATGGATATGGTGAAGCAGTCTTCTTTCTTCAAATAATCCATATTTCTCATCGGCTTGTGACGTGTAAGAGAATAGTCTTGATTGATTTATCATGTACAGATTTGAAATGAAGAAATCATACGATATTTGAACTCCATTCAAGATTTATAATGATAAATTAAATATTTTTTATCCAAAAATAATGTGCTTTTAAGCAGATAAAAATTAAAGTTATTTAGAATACCGCAATAAAATCAGTAACGAGGAGGGTGGTTTATTGAAAAAAAATAAACCATGGAATTACTTAACTGATTATTGAATTTTGCTTATTCTTATCTGTTTCGTATGATTAAACATAAGATATTGATTCATAATAATTAATTTTTTTATAGTGAATAATAGTCCTGACGAAAGGCAGCTTTTCTGAAACCACGAAGCCTTTTATATTGAAACAATTAAAATCATTTCTGTGCATATCATGAGTGGAGCTGGTGCATGAGTAAAAGAATATTGAAGAAAGGAATAAAAATATCTCTTATAAGTCTTTTTAAGAGTCAAAGGTGTTGTAACATTAGAGGCTCGTAAATAGTATGATGATGTTAGTTTTCTCCTTCATAAGTGTAAAGATGAGGCGAGACAACAGCTTTTACATTAAATATCGTCCGAACCCAACAAATGAGCGAAATCGCTTTTTAAAAGTTCTGCATAAAAATGTATTTTCAGTTAGTTTGTTAGGAACTATGAGAAATTCCTTTATTGCGCTTAATATAAATAAATCCATATCCCAGACCGATAAGGGCAGATAAACCTGAGCCACAAAGGACCCCAATTTTTGCCGCATCAAGCAGAATAATATCTTTAAAAGCGAGCATTGAAACAAAAATAGACATTGTAAAGCCAATTCCTGCTAAAAAACCAATGAGTAAAACACCTGTCCAGGTCATATGAGGGGGTAGGCGGCATAGTCCTGATTTTACAGCTATATAACTGGCAGTGATAATACCAAGAGGCTTACCGATGAAAAGACCAATGACAACACCCAGAACAATCAAGAATGATTTGTCAGAAGAAAGATCAAAGTTTGCAAAACTTACTCCTGCATTTGCGAAGGCAAAAACTGGCATGATACCGTATGCAACCCATGGATGCAATGCTTTTTGAACACGTGTTACTGGGGCAATCATGGCCCGTTGTCCTTTGCGCATCTTTTTCAATGCTGTTGAAATATGATGCAGATCTGTTTTTGTATTTTTTTCTTGAAGAATTTGCATAGCGTTACTGAGCATGGTGAGTGGCGCTACAAGAGTACGGGTAGGAAGAACGGGAGTCATCATCCCTAAGATTACACCAGCAAGCGATGGGTGAACACCTGTTACCATTAAACCCCACCAAATGATTGCACCAGGTAAAATGTAAAGCCATGCTGATGCAAGCCCGATCCACTGAAAAAATAGTACCAAAGCAATACCTACTCCTGCAATCATTAAACCGCTAGGATCAATGTTTGTTGAGTAGAAAAAAGCAATAATAAGAACAGCGATAATATCGTCAATAATTGCTAATGATAGAAGAATAATATGAAGATTAGAAGGAATTTTTTTTCCTAGAAGAGCAAGAATACCTAGAGCAAAGGCAATATCTGTTGCTGTTGGCACAGCCCAACCGCGGATATGTCCCTCGTTAAAATTGAAGATAAAGTAAATAATTGCAGGAACACAAACGCCCCCTATTGCAGCAACAATTGGTAAGATTGCTTGTTTAAAATCGGCAAGAGCACCTTCATGAATTTCGCGTCGAATTTCCATTCCTGCGACGAGAAAGAAAATAGTCATAAGGGCATCATTAACCCAGAAATGTAAATCCCATGAAAGAGTGAAATGACCCAAATTAAAGCCAAGAGGTGTATGCCAAAAAGATTCATAGAAAGCAGCATATTTAGAATTGGCAAAAATAAGTGCAGCAGCAGCAGCTAATAAAAGAACAACACCACTAAGAGCTTCAATATGGAGAAAACGCTCGATAGCAGAAAGCGCTTGATTGGTGACACGAGAAGCGCGATTAGGCAGGCGATTTGAAGATAAATCAGACATGAACAACTCCAAGAATCGACAATTTTAGATTCTATATTCTCTGTATAAATGACTCTGTGTGATACCCTCTGTATCATATAAAAGAAAAAAGAGGAATAAAGTTCTTAATTTATAGGTAAGATCATCATGTTTAAAGCACAAAATGTTTAAGGTGATGTTTCATTTTTAATAGTGAGATGTACTTTGCTTAAAGCCTTGGATAGATCATTTTGTAGAGCAGATTCGAGATCAACTATTGCGAGACCTTTATTATCGTTTGCTTTAATTTTAACGATCAATGTTTGTGAATTTTTAGCAAATTCTCCTAAGGATTTTGAAATTTTTTCTGCTTCGTCATGATTTTTTATCAGAATTTTTGGGGTCTGCGTCATCATTAGATAGAAATCGTCATAAAGTTCCTTTTTTAGATCATGTTGGCTGTCATTAAGGTTTTGCGCAAGATAAGAAAAAAGCTTATCAATGAAACCTGCATCCGTATATTGTATATTAATTTCATTGATGCCAAGGTCTTGAGACGCAGCAATCATTATATTTTTCTGACCAGAAAAAAGCTTTTCATCAACATCAATAACCTTAGCAGATATGTTCCCAGATCCAACGTTTTTCATATTGAAAGACATTGTATCAAGAAAGAGCATACGTTTTTTTTCATCGTAAGAAATATCAATTTTTCCTGAAACATTAAAGCGCTCAAGATTGATTTTTTTAAGCAAATTTAAGTCTTTTTCATTCATTTTTTTAGGTAAAACGGAAAGGTTATTGAGAGAAAGAAAAAGCTTTTTAGGGATAGGCTGTTTCCACAAACTTGGTTTGAATTGGAATGATTCGAGCGTTGCTTTCAACTGCGGTATATCAACAGTGATATTATCAACTTTGGCATCCGCTGAGGTAATGGCGAGCAGTATGTTTAGAAGAAGACCATTTTGTGCTACTTTTTCAGCGATTTTATTATTCTCTTTTCTTGCATTAAGATAAGCTTTGATTAATTTTTCAGGAGTTTGTTCAAGCGGTTTCATCTTTAAACCAGATGTTTTAAACTGTCCAAGGAAGAAAGAGCTGTTTTTTTCTGCCTCTTCAAAAATATCGACACTTATATTATTCAAAGAAATGGGGCCAGTAACGGTTTTACCTTGATTGAGAGCATTGTTTTTTCCAAAAATGATAGAGTAGGCATAGTTGATATCGATATCATGGGCTTTTATTGTATCACTTTTAGCCATAAGTTGCATCTGTTTGGCACCATTTGCTACGACCGTTTTAAGATCCATATTTTTGATACTAACTGAATGGATATGGTTATTTCTAAAATCAGAAAGCTGGAAATTCTTGATTTCAACCGTTTCTGTTCGGTTATTTTTATTTTCTATAGAAAGTTGTATATTGGGAGCAATAATTGAGGAAAGCTCAATACGCATCATTGATTGTAAAAGACGTGATGTTATCGTTCTATCCTTTTCTTTTAAGGATACATTCCGAAGAGAAATTTGGGGAATTTGCACATGAATATTATTATGCTTTAAATCAACATTATAAAATGTAAAAGTTCCGGGAATAAAGGAAAGAGGAGGACGGGCAGAAATGGCACCAATTTTAAGTGATGTACCAGCTGGAACAGGTAATGTCACATTCTTCAAATTGATTTTACCTAGAATGCTTACTTCAGATGTTTTGGCTTTTATGGAATGACGGGCTATTTCTTTTCTTACAAAACTGTCAAGATAGGGTTTTGCAATATAAAATCCACCAACAATTATAATTGCCAAGATAGCAACAAATCCAATAATGCAAGTGAGCCAATATCTGAGGTTACTTTGATACCCACTATTAAGATTGACCATTCTTTCTTCTTTCATTTTTACCACTCTTTGAATTGAGAGTGAAGATAAATTCTTTTAAGCAACGACAAAGGTTTAAATATAGCGTGTACCAGTTTCAACAATTATCTACTCTCTATATTAGAGTTATTCTCATCTTTTTTACAATATAGCTTTATCAACTTTTATCAATTTTCTTTGGGTTCAGCACTTTATAGAAAAGCACGCATAATAAGGAGAGGCAAGTTTATGCGCATCATAATTTTTTATCACTTTAAAATTATCCTAAAATATTTCGATGTCTGCTTTTATCTTGCTGCTGTTTATAGGAATATTTAAAACATAAAAAATATGTTCTTGTTCATTATAATTTAATGGGGAGAGGTAAGTGTTATGACAGAAAATCAAATAATGGCTTTTTCGATCATTGGTCTCATGATGGTTGTTTTTATTTGGGATCGATTTCGTTATGATCTTGTTGCTATTTGTACTTTATTAATAGCTTGTGCCCTTGGTCTTGTCAGTCCGAAGGAAGCTTTTAGCGGTTTTAGTAATGATATCGTTATTATCGTGGGGAGTGTGTTTGTTGTCAGTACTGCTGTATCTCGCTCTGGTATAATGGAATTTATTATCCAACGGATATGGCCAGACGTGAAATCGGTGCGTCTTCAATTAGCTTTTTTGGTTCTTTCTGTTGTCGTATTATCAATGTTTGTTAAAAACATTGGTGCTTTGGCGATTATGCTTCCGATAGCTTTTCAGTTTGCACGTCGTTCTCAGGTTTCTCCTTCTGTCTTTTTGATGCCCATGGCCTTTGGTTCTTTGTTGGGGGGGCTTATGACACAGATAGGAACATCTCCCAATGTTGTTATTTCAGCGATGCAAGAACGTTTAGTAGGAACACCTTTTACTATGTTTGATTTTACACCAGTTGGTGCGGTTGTTGCGACGGCTGGTGTTGTATATTTGGTCTGTTTTTATTGGCTTTTGCCTGTGCGTGTGCGTTCAGGTGTATCGTTTGATGATGCCATTGATATTCGTAATTATGTTGCAGAAGTACATATTCCAATAAATTCACCGATTGTGGGAAAAAATATTGTTGATTTGGTTAAGCCATCAAGTGGTGATGTTATGGTGATTCAAATCATCAGAAACAAAGTATCTATTTCACCATTACCAGATTTTGTTTTGTCTGAAAATGATATTATTTTGCTGGAAGGATCACATACAGGGTTAGATAGCGTGATGAACTCTGCTCGTTTAGAGTTTTTTAAGGGGGGAACTATTGTTGCAGGTGATAAGGACAGTGATATTATTGAAGCAGTCATTACCCATAATTCACCTCTTATCGGTATTAGTGCGAAAGAGTTTTCTTTATTTGATCGCTATAATGTAAATTTGCTTGCGTTAAGTCGTCAACATGAAAGGGTGCGGGGAAGACTTGATGATATTATTTTCCATCTTGGAGATGTGATTGTTTTGCAAGGACAGGATGCAGTTATTCCAAATTTATTAAGAGAATTGAAATGCTTGCCCCTAGCAAAACGAAATATTGTGTTTGGAAATTTACGACATGGTTTCATCTCTTTAGCTGTTTTATTTATAGCAATTATTTTTACAGCTTTTCATATTGTTCCAGTTGCTTTTTCTTTCTTTTCTGCTGCTGCTGCAATGGTGATCTTTCGTGTTTTGCCCGCGCGTGATCTGTATCAGGCATTAGATGGCCCAATATTAGTGCTATTAGCGGCTCTTATTCCAGTGAGTGAAGCGTTAGAGAAAACAGGATGTACGGATCTCATTGGTCAATGGCTGAGCCAATTGGCAATATTTTTCCCGCCATCCGGTGCTTTAGCGCTTATGTTGGTGACAGCTATGTTGGTCACGCCATTTTTGAATAATGCAGCAACAGTGATGATGGTAGCACCAATTGCGTCAAGTTTTGCTCATTCCCTTCATTATAAGCCTGAAGCTTTTTTGATGGCTGTTGCAATTGGTGCGGGCTGTGAGTTTCTTACACCTATTGGACATCAAAGTAATATGCTCGTGATGGCGCCAGGAGGATATCGTTTTAGTGATTATCCACGTTTAGGTGCTCCATTGGCGGTGTTGATCGTTATTATTGCTGTTCCAATGCTTATGTGGGTTTGGCCTTTACAATAGGATATTTTTAGAAACTTTAAGAATCAATTATAAAAGGTTGTTAATCGTATGAAGATAAGTTGAAGGGATATACTTTATATAAAGAGCTTTAACTGAAGATTTGGAATTATACCACACTGTAATCATGGCGCTTCGGTATTTTTGATACAGATAAAAATTTATCTATTTGGTTTTAGTAGATATTCATGGAAATTTACTGTTTATTCAAGTTTTTTCAAGAATTGGTTTTTCTATTATAATTGTATAATCCAATACAACCAACGATTGCGGTTGAAGACTTTAAAAGATTATTCCTCTATATAATGGAGAGAAAGTTCGCTTGAGATGATAGGCAATCATGATAAATATTAAGGCAGTGAATTTTTCATAATATGTAAAAGCTGTAATGTGAACAAATAGGGTGCTTACATCATTTTCGATTAAGACTGTTGCAAAAATCTGATTGAATTGGCTACATATTGATTTAAAATAAATAAACGAGCAATTTAAAGATTTTTAGTTAATTAGGGCTACCATCTTTATCCATTTATGCGTAAAAGCACAGGTGAAGTAACTTTTTTCAGGGTATGATATATGTCGTATGATAGTTTTATTGCTGAAGTGAATGCAGAATTTCGTCAGGAAAAGGCGCTTGCTTTTTGGAGACGGTATGGTTTTTCAATTATTGGAGCGGCTGTTCTTTTTATATTCATGATAGTTGCTTATCAAGTTTATCATCATACACAAATAAAGAAAGCTGGTTATATTGGTGATGCATTTGTAAAGAGTCTTGATCTTGCGGATACACGTGATTTTGATAAAGCGATAAAGCAATTAGAAACTGTTAAAACCTCTCATTTTGGGGGGTATCCTTTTCTTGCTCGTTTACGTGAGGCTTCTTTACTCATGGAGAAAGGTGATATTATTAAGTCAGTGGAGATCTTTGATTCTGTTGCAGCGGATGAGAAAGCACCGCAGATTTTGCAGAAAGTTGCAAAAATTCGGGCGGCTTATATTCTGGTTGATACAGGGACATTAGCTGATGTTGAAAAGCGCATCAAAGATATGGCAAGTGATACCGATCCTATGCGTATGTCTGCAAGAGAAGCTTTAGGCTTAGCTGCTTATAAGGCGGATAAAATGGATGAGGCGGTTTATTATTTTAAGAAAATTTCTGAAGAAGGTTCTTTGGGTTTAAAAATAACAGATCGGGCTCGAATGATGCTTGAGCTTATACAAGCTGAGGGCAAGGCAAATAAGGAATAAATCGATGAGCCTTACCATTGCTATCGTTGGTCGTCCCAATGTTGGGAAGTCAACACTATTTAATCGTTTGGTTGGGCAAAAATTGGCTTTGGTTGATGATAAGCCTGGTGTAACACGTGATCGGCGTATTCATGCGGCAAAACTTCAAGATCTACGTTTTGATGTGATTGATACGGCTGGGCTGGAAGAAGCAGGTGATCATACACTTGAGGGGCGTATGCGTTCTCATACAAAAGTTGCAATTGATGAAGCGGATCTTATTTTATTTGTATTTGATGCAAAGAGCGGAATAACACCAAGTGATTTAAATTTTTCTTCATTGGTTCGCAAATCAGGAAAGCCAATTGTGCTTGTTGCCAATAAGTCTGAGTCAAGAGCGGCAACAGGAGGAGAGTATGAGGCGTGGTCATTAGGTTTGGGGGAGCCATGCCCAATATCGGCTGAACATGGTTTGGGACTTAGTGATCTGCGTGATGCAATTATAGATGCTGTTGGGTCAGAGCATGTTTTTGGCAACAACAAAGAAGAAGATAGAATGATACAACCTGCATCTGTTGGTGATGATGTAAAGGATTTGGAAGAAGAGGAGCTTATTTACGATGAAAGTAAGCCCATTAGGATTGCAATTGCGGGGCGTCCCAATACAGGAAAATCCACTCTTATCAATAGTATGTTGAAACAAGAGCGATTGTTAACAGGACCAGAAGCAGGACTCACGCGTGATTCTATTTCTGTAGATTGGGAATGGCGTGGTCGTCATATTAAACTTTTTGATACTGCAGGTTTACGTCGAAAGTCGAGAATTCAAGAAAAATTAGAAAAACTATCTGTTGCAGATACTTTGCGTGCTATTCGTTTTGCAGAAGTGGTGGTCATTGTTTTTGATGCAACGATACCTTTTGAAAAGCAGGATTTACAAATTGCTGATCTTGTGATTCGTGAAGGGCGTGTTCCAGTTATTGCTTTCAATAAGTGGGACCTTATTGAAAACAGTCAGACCACATTGATTGATTTGCATGAAAAATGTGCGCGATTTCTTCCTCAAGTTCGTGGTTTGAGAGCTGTTCCTTTATCAGGACAATATGGTCAAGGGATTGATAAACTGATGGAAAATGTCATGATGATGCACCGTGTATGGAATCGTCGCATTTCGACGGCTAAATTGAACCAATGGCTTGGAACTGTTGTGGCACATCATCCACCTCCTGCGGTTTCTGGACGTCGACTTAAGGTTAAATACATCACACAGGTTAAGACACGTCCTCCTGGATTTATGATTTCCTGCTCGCGCCCCAAAAGTATGCCTCAGTCGTATTTGCGTTATCTTGTCAATGGGTTACGTGAAACATTTGATATGTCTGGTATACCCATTCGCATATCATTACGAGCCTCTGATAATCCTTTTGCGACACGTTCTAAGAAGAAATGATAACTCTTTAATTTTTTAAGTGAATGAAATCTATACTTAAGAATCTTAAAAATAAGTTTTTTCAATGATCTTTCTTTTCATAAAAGAAAAAGTTTTATTTGCTAAAGTTTTAATTTTATTGATAATCATTTCATGAGAAGAGTTTAATAAGGAGTATTTAAGAAAGAGTACATAATCCTCTTAATGGGTTATTAAAGTGCAAGAATAGATGCAATATGAGGGTAGGGGAATGTAATTATGATGCTTGTTTGAAAAGCAGCATTAGATTATCGTTTCATAAAAATAAAGCTTATGAATAAGCGCTTTTGCTTACGATAGTTTGTCTGAATAAAAAGCAAAAATATTTGCTGAATCTACGGATATTCAATTGTAAAGAGCGAAATTCATAAAAGTGGATTAAAATTGTATAAAGTAGTATGGTAATCGTATTTAAATTTTATTGTGTTTTATTGGCTTAATCTATTTGAAATTTTGGATTTATTAATATCTTGTATTTAAAGGACCTTCTCTTAATACCCTCAAGCTCATTTCGTGATGTGGTCTGTAATGGCGGATGTAAAATACTTTGCGAATAGGATCATACAGAAACCATTGATTATTATCATTTTCATAAAATAAAAAGTGCCAGTTTATTCGAATAAAAGGAGAAAACCAACGCTCTCATACTGTTTTTAGCTTTCTATGTTCTCTTTCAAAACTAGGACTGATATAACATTGGGAGTCGGAAAATAAGATGGTATTAGTTTACACCTTTTGTTAAGCGTAAAAATGGTTGTTCTATGAGTTTTATATTATTCACGTGAACTTTTGTTATACATTCACGGGTGCTGTCGTGAAATCGGTTTAGGTGCTTGGAATATCTTTTTAAGAAAGCATGTAAATTGAAAAATACGTTATTTCTGCAATAAAATTTATATGATAACTTGTGATAGATTTCTTTTAGTATCTTGACGAATAAATTCGGGAACAATATGATGCACACGGTTTTATGAAATGTATTCTTATGTTGCTTTTTAATTAAGGAGCCAATGATGGCGATGGGCGAGAAACCCGTTATGAGCCGTAAGGAGGCTGAAGAGGAAAAGCAAGGAGAGTGTCTTCATTCAGAGGATTTGGAATGTCGTAGTAGGAACTTAAGCGTAGCTTTAGTGCGCAAGCAAGCATTAAAGAAGCGGGAGCATAGGAATAAGCGGGAAAAATCACAAGGAAGGATGGCAGGTGCAATTAAGCTTTCCAGTGAGTTTCTGGCAAGTATTATAGTTGGTATTGTTTTGGGGTTGGGGTTTGATAAGTTAGCAGGTTCATGGCCTTGGGGATTGGTATTTTTTCTCTTCTTTGGATTTGCTGCTGGTGTATTGAGTATTCTTCGGTCTGTGGGGTATGTTTCCTCCAGTCAATTAGGAAAAAAAGGCGTATTGCGCCAAGATAAACAAAATAAAGGGGCCAATGAGAGGTCCGATAAATGAGGTTGAAGTGACAGCGCACGCTCCAGATCCTATTCATCAGTTTGAGGTTTTAAGGCTGATTAAGATTTCCATAGGAAATATGGATTTATCGTTTACAAATGTATCATTGTTTACAGTTCTCACGGTTGTTGTAACTTCTATTTTTCTCTTTATTTCATCATCGAGTCGTGGATTGGTTCCAACGCGGATGCAGTCTCTTTCGGAAATGGCATATGAATTTGTAGCATCGACTCTGCGGGAATCATCTGGTGTGCAGGGAATGCAGTTTTTTCCTTTAGTTTTTTCTCTGTTTACTTTTATTTTGGTTGCTAACTTTATTGGTCTCTTTCCTTATTTTTATACGGTTACGTCTCAAATCATGATCACGTTTTCGTTAGCAATGGTGGTAATTTTGACGGTGATTGGTTATGGCTTTTATAAGCATGGGGTCAGTTTTTTGAAACTGTTCGTTCCCAGTGGAGTTCCTGTTGTGGTTTTACCTCTGGTGACAATGATTGAGGTTATTTCTTTTCTCTCCCGTCCAATTAGTCTTTCTCTTCGTCTTTTTGCGAATATGCTTGCTGGTCATATTACGCTTAAAGTGTTTTCTGGGTTTGTTGTTTCAATGATTGGGGTAGGAATTGTAGGTGTGGGTGGTTCGATTTTACCGCTTATTATGACTGTAGCAATTACTGCTCTTGAGTTTTTGGTCGCATTTCTTCAGGCTTACGTCTTTACGGTTTTAACTTGTATGTATCTTAATGATGCAATTCATCCAGGACATTAATAGAACTGGCGGTTTTCCGTCGAATAATGCAATTTCGCTTTAAAGGAGAATAACATGGAAATGGTGCTTGCAGCAAAATATATTGGCGCTGGTCTTGCTTGCTTTGGTATGGCTGGAACAGCTTTAGGACTTGGTAATATTTTTGGTAGCTATCTTTCTGGTGCATTACGAAATCCATCAGCAGCAGATAGTCAGTTTGGACGTCTCGTCTTTGGTTTTGCTGTAACAGAAGCTTTGGGAATTTTTTCATTGCTCATTGCTTTATTACTTCTTTTTGGGGTTTAATCATTATCAAAAGGGTATATCTGTTCTTGCATGAGGAAAGATTTACCCTTTTAGGCTCTTAACTAGAGAGATGCCAGAGAGATGTTTGTCAGTTATCATCGGTTATAGAGTGCTTTAATAAGCTATTTAAAGGATGAAAGAAGATGTTTGTTTCAAGCGCTTATGCACAGAACACTGAAACGTCGATAGAACATATTAAAAAGGTAGCAGAGCATGCAAATCGTGTGTTTCCGCCTTTTGATTTTGTGCATTTTGGTTCGCATTTTTTCTGGTTGGCAATTTCTTTCGGACTTTTTTATCTTTTTATCTCCCGTGTAATTGTACCACGTATTGGCGGTGTTATTGAAACACGGCGAGATCGAATCGCATCTGATTTAGATCAGGCAATGCGCATGAAGCAAGAAGCAGACATTGTTGTTGAAACTTATGAGCGGAAATTAGCAGAAGCGCGTTTGAACGCGCAGGCTATAGCGCAGGTAGCTAGTAAAGAATTAAAAGAAAAGGCAGAGCTTAAACGGAAAGAAATTGAAGAGAGTCTAGAGAAAAAACTTGCAGATGCTGAAAAACAGATAACAAAAATTCGGGATAAAGCGATGCAAAATGTTGGTTCTATCGCTGAAGAAGTAGCTCTTGAAATTGTGAAAAAATTGATTGACGTTGATATCAGCAAAGAGGCTGTTCGTTCAGTTGTTAAAACTGCGGATTATTGAGGAAGACAAAGATGACTGATACTTTTTGGGCATTTGTTGGGTTAGTTCTTTTTTTGGCTCTTTTAGTCTATTTCCAAATTCCACAGAGGGTTATACACCATCTTGATACGCGTGCGAAACGTATCAAAGATGAACTGGATGAGGCTCTGCGTCTTCGTGAAGAAGCACAAGAAATATTGGCTGAATATCAACGCAAACATGCAGAAGCAGAAAAAGATGCGCAAGAAATTATTGCAGCAGCAAAGCATGAAGTTGAATCTGTTATTGCTGAGGCCCGTGCAAAGGCAGAAGAATATGTAAAAAACCGCAATAAATTGGCAGAACAAAAAATTGCCCAAGCAGAAGCGGATGCAATACGCATGGTTTCTTCATCAGCGATTGATTTGGCAATTTCTACAGCACGTACCCTTATTGCAAGGGAAATAGATTCTAACAAGGCAGATGAACTTATCAAAGAGTCTCTTGAGAAAGAATCATTTATCAAAATGAAAACATATCTTAATTAATGATATTTGAGAGATAAAGAACAGTCTCTTTGGTTGCATAATTTTCTCAATATTAATTAATAAAAGTCATAAAAAAGAAAAAATTATCTTCATTGTTTTTATCAGTTAATAGGGTATTTTGATTTTAAATGACAAGTTTTGAGAAGTCTGCAACCGATTGTGTAACAATGTGAGTATGTTTGAGAAGAGCAAGACGGTTAGCACGAACATCAGGTTTTTTATCATTCACCAATACTTTTTCAAAAAATATATCAATCAATTTTCCAAGTGGCGCTAGCACACTGAGTGCAAATGATAAATTTGTTGCATTGATGGGAGCAAGAACCTTTCTTTCTACTTCACAGATTGCATGATAGAGCTGCTTTTCTTCTTTCTCGATAAAGAGCTCAGGATTAATTTCATTCGCTATTGTTGTGCTTTTTTGAAATTCATTTTCAAGAATATTGGCAGTACGTTTTACAGAGGCTACAAAGTTCATTCCATCATGGGTATTGATAAAAGCGATAAGCGATTCGACACGACGTGCAACCAATAAAAAATCATCAGAATCTTTATTTAAAACGGCTTCAAGGGCATCGTAACGAGCGCCTTCCTCTTTTAGATGGATTTTCAGACGGTCATGAAAAAAGAATAACAGATCTGATAAAATATATTCTGTTTTTTCTGGAAGCAGATTCTGCAATTGTGAATTTTCTCTTTGAGAGATTTCATATTTATTTTTTTGTTGTAAGAAAAGATTCGTTGCTAACTGGAACAGCGGCATAAGATTGATTTTCCAATCTCGCGAAAGTACAAGCCTAATAATTCCCAATGCTGCTCGTCTTAACGCATAGGGATCTTTTGAGCCCGTTGGTTTTTCATTAATGAGCCAAAAGCCAACGAGCATGTCAATTTTGTCGGAGAGCATAACGGTTATAGCAAGTGGTTCTTGTGGAAGACGATCTGTTGGTCCTTGAGGTCTATAATGGTCTTCGATTGCTACAGCTACGCGAGGATCTTCCCCTTGAAGAAGGGCGTATTTTTGCCCCATAACACCTTGTAGTTCAGGAAATTCTCCGACAATTTCTGTTTGCAAATCAGCTTTTGCAAGGATGGCTGCACGTTTTGCTAAAAGAGGATCTGTTTGTATCAAAGGGGCAATTTCTTGTGCGAGTGCAGCAATGCGTTCTACCCTTGCTCCTTGTGTACCTAATTTAGCATGAAAAGTTACATTCAAATGATCAAGTCGCGCCATTCTTTGATCGAGAGGTTTTTTTATATCAAGTTGAAATTTTTTTATAGAAGATTCCAATTGTTGAAGATCAGGCAAATCACGCTGATCGGTTTGCCAAAAATGAAGTGCATCAGAAAGACGGGCACGGACAACCTTACTATTTCCTTTCGAAATTTCTTTGCCTTCATCATTTGCAAGAATATTAGAAACGAGAATAAAATGATGAGAAAGTTTTACTTTTTCTCCTTGTTTGCGGGTGACAAAACATTTTTGATTGGCTCGAATGGTCAAGCGAATAATTTCTGGAGGAATATCAAGGAATGATTTGTCAAAATCACCCATCAGGATAACAGGCCATTCAACAAGACCAGCAACTTCTTCTAGGAGGGGATTATCTTGAACCAGTTCTAAACCGTTTGCAAAGCAGAGATTTTGGGCATCAGCTAAAATAATATTCTTTCGTCTTTCGGCATCCAGAATGACTTTATGGGTTTCAAGTTGAGTAACATAGTCATCAAAGCGGCGCACTTGAAATGGCTCTCCATCACTTAAGAAACGATGACCATAAGTTAAATTATTGCTTTTAAGAGAACCAATTGTAAACGGAATAACATGTGTTTCACCAATTTCTGGTCCGAAGATGCAAAGAATGTTTTGTAAAGGTCTAATCCACTTCAAAGTACCACTTTGTGCTGAATCTTTTCCCCAACGCATAGATTTCGGCCACGGAAAGTTGCGGATAATATCCGGTAAAATATCGGCAATAATTTCTTCTGCAGCTCGACCTTTTTTAACAATTTTAGCAATATAAAAATGACCTTTTTTATCATCATGTCCAATATGCGCTTCAGAAACATCATTTAATCCTGTTGCACGTAGAAAACCATCAATTACATGCTGTGGTGATTTTATACTGGGACCTTTGCGTTCTTCATGGACATCTTTGGAGCGTGTGGAAAGTCCGCGTATGTCCAATGTTAGCCGACGAGGTGTCCAATATTCACGAGCAGCTTCATAGATCAATCCAGCATTCACAAGTTGATCTGTAACAGATTTCTTAAGATCAGCAGCAGCTTTTCGTTGCATACGTGCGGGGATTTCTTCACTGAAAAGTTCAAGAAGAAGATCAGACATTAGGCTTCTCCAGTATATATTTGTCCAGCTTCTGTGAGTAAGAAGGCTTCCCCACAACGGCGCGCGAGATTACGAACGCGAAGAATGTAATTTTGTCGTTCGGTTACAGAAATAACGCCACGTGCTTGCAAAAGATTAAAGATATGGCTCGCTTTAATACATTGATCATAGGCAGGAAAAACACAGCGATGGAATACATTTTCTTTATTTGGTTTTCCAGCATCAAGAAGTGCGCTGCATTCGCGTTCTGCATCGATAAAGTGCTGATGGAGCAGTTTTGTATCAGCAAATTCGAAATTATAATATGAGTATTCCTGTTCTGCCTGTAAAAAAATATCTCTATAACTTATTTTGTTTTCTCCCTCCAAACCATTAAAGTTAAGGTCATAGACGTTATCAACCCCTTGGATATACATCGCTAGACGCTCAAGACCGTATGTGAGTTCCCCTGAAACTGGAGCGCATTCAATGCCGCACACTTGTTGAAAATAAGTAAATTGAGAGACTTCCATTCCATCGCACCAACATTCCCATCCAAGCCCCCAAGCACCAAGAGTGGGACTTTCCCAATCATCTTCAACAAAGCGAATATCATGCAGTTTTGTATCAAGCCCGATAGCTTGTAGCGACTTTATATAAAGTTCTTGTAGATTGAGCGGAGAGGGTTTGAGAAGCACTTGGAATTGATAATAGTGTTGTAAACGATTTGGATTCTTACCATATCGGCCATCTGTTGGACGTCGAGAGGGTTGGACATAAGCAACTTTCCAAGGGCGTGGCCCTAGAGAGCGTAATGTTGTTGCTGGATGAAAAGTCCCAGCTCCGACTTCCATATCGTAAGGTTGCAAAATTGCACATCCATAGTGTGCCCAATAATTTTGCAAAGTTAAGATTAGTCCCTGAAAAGAACGTTTGGGGTTAAGATGTTCAGGCAGTTTCACGCTTTATACTCTTTATATTGGACTAAACAAAAAAACAAAGTAATTTTAGTTTCTCTATTTATTATTCATGTGGTTTATGGTTAAGCATCGTTTATTGCAAACCAAATTTCAACTTTTCTTGAATTTGTTCAGAATTTTCTGGTTTTCCGTCAATTGCGTGGTTCCATTGAAAGATTGCTTCACGTTTACGTCCAACTTTCCAATAGGCATCCCCTAAATGATCATTCAGTGTTGGGTCTTCAGGTTGTAATCTGACAGCATTTTCTAATATTTGCACTGCTTTATTATATTCTTTTAGTTTATAATAAGCCCACCCTAAAGAATCGAGAATATGACTGTTGTGAGCTTGCAAAGCAGAGGCTTTTTGTAGCATACGGAGCGATTCTTCAAGCTTCTCACCACGTTCCACAAGGGAATAGGCTAAATAATTAAGAACCTGCGGTTGATTTGGAAAAAATTCAAGTGATTTTCGCAAGTCAAGTTCTGCTTTTGGCCATTGCTTTAAACGTTCAAAAGCAATACCACGCTGATAAAAGAGTTTCCAATCGTCCTGCTGAAAGTTTTTTATCTTTGTAATAGCGTAGTCTAGAGTTTTAATAGCCTCAAGAAATTTATTGTCCTGCATATAAAAAGCAACGAGCGTTATCAAAATATTACGATCATTGGGAAATTTTTTATTTAACAATGTGAGTAATTTTATTGCTTCTTTGTAATTGTTGTTATTGGCAAGAAGGAATGCAAGATGAAGTTGTCCATCTTTATAATAAGGAGATTTAGGGGATAAAGCGCGATAAAGTTTAATTGCTTGATGTGGATCGTTCAATTTAGCAGAAATGTGTGCGAGCTGAAACAGTGTTGCGTCATTTTGAGGGTATAAGGCGAAAGATAATTGCTTAAAAATACGTGCAATTCGCCCTGAGTTTTTGTAGTTGAGGGCTGTTCCAAAATTATATAATACCTCGGCTGCTCCTTGTTGAGGTGTTTTAATAACTCTCTCTAAGAAAGAATTTTTTTCAATTTTTTCTTGAAAGTTTTTAAGGACTTCTCGACCTGACAACATTTGTTCGCCATGCTGGATTGTTTGAAGAGCTTGGTTGCGCATATTATGGCGCAATTGGAATGAGGCATAGGCTATGATAATACGCTCATAAGTATTAGGAGCGATAAGAGTTCCCTGTTTGTTACTCAGTGCTTTAATGAAATATTTTTTTGCATCCTTTGGCCGTTCTGCAAGGTCGCTCATAAGTGCTAGATGATAAGATATAAAAAGATCATACCAGACAGGACCTTTGAGTTTCTTAAGATCATCGATTGCCTGAGATTTTTGTCCAGATCCAAATGTAATCCAAGCGCCGATGAGTTCAGGTATTGGATTATTGGACGTAGGCAGTTCCTTTAATTTCAGAAGAGCCTTGGCATTCTTATAATCTTTTTTGATGAGACTTTCTACTGACAAAGTTAAGGAAACAAAGGGAGTTATAACATCGTTCTCTTTGAGTTTTTGGGCTTGTTGGACAGCTTCTTTAAAGTTTCCGACCGAGAGCATAGCTTCAAGGAGCTCTTTTTGTGTTTCAATGTTATCAGGTTGATAAACCAGTGCTTGTTTAAAATAATTGATAGCAAGTTCTGTTTTATTTTCATGATTTGCAACCCTTCCAGCTAAATAAGCACCTGTAAATGAGCTTGTATGAGTTGCTGCACTTATTTTACTGTAGGTGAGGGATGGCATCAGCATGATACCCACGATAAAGAGGGCAAAAAGTCGAGATACCGTTGCAGAGCACATGGAGCTAATCCTTTTCAAGATAATCAATTGATGGTGTTGTTTATAGATCATATCTCATTACTTTGTTGAGAAATACTGCGATTCTTGCAAAGAATTCAATTTACGCGCGCAATACAAAATTCAACAGTCTCAACGAGAGCATTATAAGCAAGATTTTCATTCATGGGAACAAGAGCATCAATTGCATATTTTCCATAGATGCGTGCTTGTTCTATTGTATCTGTGATACTATCATACTTTTCCATTAAGTGTTGTGCGTGTGCGAAGGATTCATCATTATTATTGTCATCTTCAAGCGCTTTTTTCCAGAAATCTTTTTCTACCATATTTCCACGCTCATATGCGAGAATAACAGGCATTGTGATTTTTCCTTCTCTAAAATCATCCCCTATATTTTTTCCTAAGTTTTGAGCACTACCGCTATAGTCAAGTGCATCATCAATTAATTGGAAAGCTAAACCTAAGGATGTTCCATATTCACGTAATGAAGAACGCTCTTTATTTCCATAGCCAGCAATAATGGGTCCTACTTCAGCGGCTGCTGAAAAAAGTGCTGCTGTTTTTGCATCGATGATTTTGAGATATTCTGAAGGGCTGGTTTTTATATTTTTTGCGGCAGAAAGTTGCATAACTTCTCCTTCAGCAATAATTGCAGCAGCGTTGGCTAGGACAGAGAGCGCTTCTATGGAACCGACATCGACCATCATTTTAAAGGCCTGCCCCAATAGGAAATCACCAACAAGTACACTTGCTTGATTCCCCCAAATCATACGTGCTGTAGATTTTCCACGTCGTAAATTACTTTCATCAATCACATCATCGTGTAGTAATGTTGCTGTATGCATAAATTCAACAGCTGTTGCGAGTTTTATATGCCCGTCACTTTGATAACCGAACATATGAGCAGAAGCGAGCGTAATCATTGGGCGTAATCGCTTTCCACCTGATGAAATAAGATGGTTAGAAATTTCAGGGATCATCTCAACCTCTGATTTTGCCATAGAGAGAATAAATTGATTTACGCAATCCATATCTTTTTGAGTAAGATTGACAAGAGATTGAAGAGAAATTTGATTATTTCTTATTTGTTTTGGTTTGATAGCTGCACTCAATGTGTTTACTCCTAGAGTATTGCAATGGACATATATAAAATTTACTTTATTCATTAGCATAAAGGGGGTTTGGTTTTGACTCAAGCTTTTGATGTCGTTTAAAAGTGTTAGCTTGGAATGTTATTGGCAAGAAATGTTCTTTAGCGAGTGTAATCTTATTGTTATAAAATAATAAAAAATTTAAAATAGCAGCTGAATGGCAAAAATGCAGTTTATAAAGGTGAGCATTAGGCTTTTAAATGGATAAAGCAGCGAATCAGAGTGGTGAAACAATTGACAGTTTTCACCGCGGGAAATTTTATTTGGTTCAACCCCATAAATATGGTCATCGTTCTGGAATGGATGCGATGTTATTAGCTAGTTTGGTTCCAAGTGATTTAAAGGGCAAGGTTGTTGATTTAGGTGCAGGTGCTGGAGCTGCGGGTTTGGCTGTTGCTTCGCGTTGTCTGAAAGTTCATGTTACCTTAGTTGAACGTTCAGCTTTTATGGTATCTTACGCTCAAAAAACGCTTATGCTAAAACAAAATAAACAATTTGCTAGCCGAATTTGTTTGCTAGAAGCAGATGTTACCTTCAAAGGGAATGCCCGTATAAAAGCAGGTTTGATAGATAATAGCTTTGATTTTGCGATTATGAATCCACCTTTTAATAATCCCACCGATCGTAAGACACCTGATAAACAAAAATCTGAAGCACATGTTATGTCTGAAGCGATGTTTGATAACTGGTTGCGGAGTGCAGCAGCTATTGTTAAGCCAGGTGGATACTTAGGGCTCATTGCACGTCCACAATCGTTGACAGATATCTTGCATGCTTTAGAAGGGCGTTTTGGTGGTATTTGTATAATTCCTGTGCATGCCCGTGCGAAAACAGCAGCAATTCGTCTTTTATTTTACGCAAAACGAGGAAGCAGAGCAGCTTTATCTATTTTACCGGCATTGGTTATACATGAAGGTAATGACCATACTTTTTCACCCCGAGTTGATGCAATTAATAATGGATATATAAGCTTGTGGGAACTTTTCTAATAGTATCTTGTGTTTTTTAGTTTATTATTTAAAGTCTACACTTTGTTGTTAGGGAGGTTTGACTTTGGGTGAAATTATATTTCTGCTTGTAATGTGGGGATTGATTGGCGCTTTTGGATGTTATCGCGTTCTTCCTTTTTGTTGTCCTTGCCTATTTAATTGTTCTTAATTTATAAGGAGATTTTGTTTTGATGGATTTTATTAAAAGTTTTATTCCACGCCGTTTTTCTTCCGATAAACTTGAAATTCCTGTGGTGCGCCTTCAAGGAGCAATTATGGATTCATCAGCATCTATATCTCGTACCCTTTCCCTCAGTAGGTGTGCAAATCTTTTAGAGAAGGCTTTCGCACACAAAAAGTCACCGGTTGTTGCACTTATTATTAATTCTCCTGGTGGTTCGCCTGTACAATCGCGTTTTATCTTTAAGCGCATTCGTGACTTGGCAGAAGAAAAAAATAAAAAGGTTCTTGTGTTTATTGAAGATATTGCAGCATCTGGTGGTTATATGATTGCTTGTGCAGGGGATGAAATTTTTGCAGATCCTTCTTCAATTGTTGGTTCCATTGGAGTGGTTTCAGCTTCCTTTGGTTTTCCGGAACTTTTGAAGAAAATTGGTATCGAACGGCGTGTATACACAGCAGGAAAGAACAAAGTTACATTAGATCCATTTCAGCCAGAAAAAAAGGCGGATATTGAGCATTTGAAATCTCTCCAACTTGAAGTGCATCAAACTTTTATCGATTTGGTTAAAGAACGGCGTGCTGAAAAATTATCAGATGATTCGAATCTCTTTACAGGAATGTTTTGGAGTGGAAAACAAAGCGTTGGGCTTGGTCTGGTTGATGGATTGAATGATGTACGTTCTGTTATTAAGGAGCGCTTTGGTAATGATGCAAAACTTCGACTTATTATGCCTCCAAAAAGTTTTTTAGGACCTAAAACGCCTTCAGGAGTGACTGCACATACGGTTTATACAGTCGTTGATAGTGCATTGATGGCAGCAGAAGAGCGAGCGCTTTGGCAGCGTTATGGTTTGTGATGGAAAGGATCATTCAAGCCAGAGAGATTTTATCTAAAAACAGATGCTAGAAGGAAAAAGGCTTGCAATGATACGAATGAGAACATGTCGTTTATTTTGTATGAGAACTCTTTATATTTATTGTTTTTTTAGAAAACGATTAAGAATATTCCAAGCTGTTTATAGGGCTCGTGCTAAAAGTATGGGTAAAAGGGGGGAATTTTTAAAAGAACCCTATGTAAGTGAATATTACGTCATATGATATCAAATGTACAAACTTCGTTCCAAAGACATTCCTATTTATTTACACCTATTAAATTGAATTTAGCTCTACATGTTGTGGGGCAACGTGCTGATGGGTATCATTTAATAGAAAGTTTGGTTTATTTTAGTCTTAGCGGTGATTGTCTACACTATGCACCTTGTGAAAATAATCAGTTTGTTTTGACGGGGTCGTTTGCAAAAGGGCTTGTTTCTCATTTAGACAATTTGGTTATTCGCGCAAGGGACTTTATGCATAAGACTTTTCCGGAATGTGCTCAACCTGCTTTTTTTCGGCTTGTAAAAACATTACCTGTTGCTTCAGGCATTGGTGGCGGCTCAGGTGATGCAGCTGGGGTTATCAGCATGTTGCGTCGGCAGTGGAATCTTGATTGCTCTTACGAAGAATTAGCAAAAATGAGCTTAGTTCTTGGTGCTGATGTTCCCATGTGCCTTTGTGCATTAGAATATCAGCAGCCGCTTTTGGTTAAAGGAATTGGTCAAGAGATGATACGACTAAAAGAAGCTTGTTCATTAGCAATGGTATTGGTTAATCATGGACAAGAGATTTCAACACAAGCTGTTTTTAAAGCGTTAGAGAAGCGTCATAATCCTTCTTTAAAAATTAATACAGACGCTTTAAAGAGTGTTGATTCATTAGTTGAAGTTTTACAAGAAACGCGTAATGATCTTTTTTCTCCTGCATTAAAAATAGCACCTCAGTTAGCTGAAGTGTTATCTATATTAGATGAATGTGGGGCTCTTTTTTCCCGTATGTCTGGAACGGGAGCAACTTGCTTTGGCATTTTTAAAAATAAACAAACGGCGCAACAAGCAGCTCTTTTTATCAAATCAATGCACCCAAATTGGTTTGTAAAACCTATCATGACTTTAGGAAATATTTGATAAATAAATATAAAAGCTTTTATTTCATCATGATTTTATTATACATAATGAAAGAGGGTAACCAAAGAAATGTGTTTTTTATTTTTTGTGCAAGAATTCGTGGAATGTTTGAAGAGCCATTTAAAACTGTAATGCTTGCAAAAAATGATCAGGCTACAGAAATAGATGTATGTTTGTTGTATTTGTGATGTATCAAAGATGTTTAATTTGCCGCTTCAACCAAATTTTTCGTGCGAATTTGATTTGCAAAAACAGGGTTTTTTTCATATAGCAGGTGTTGATGAAGTAGGACGGGGGCCTCTCGCTGGACCTGTGGTAACAGCAGCGGTTATCTTGGATAAAGATCGTATTCCTAATGGGTTAAATGATTCAAAAAAACTTTCTTTTCTCCAACGAAATAGACTTTATCATGAAATTTTGCAAAGTGCATTAGCGGTTTCAGTCGCCAGTCTTTGTGCTCGTACAATTGATCAATCCAATATTAGAAAAGCAACTTTAGAAGCAATGCGTCGCTGTATTATAGGATTAGTCATTCCAGTCCACTATGTCCTTGTTGATGGGCGTGATATTCCTTCTGAGTTGTCCTGTCCTGCAATGGCGTTGATTAAGGGCGATCAGCGTTCGGTTTCAATTGCAGCCGCATCCATTATTGCGAAAGTAACGCGTGACCGGATGATGGAATGTGCAGGACAAGTTTATAAAGGGTATGGTTTAGAGAAGCATGTAGGTTATGCAACGCTAGCGCATCGTACAGCTCTTGATAAATATGGACCAGTTATAGGATTACATCGTTATAGTTTTGCACCACTAAAAGAGTGTAAAAAAGGTAATTAAAATCAGTGATTTACTACAAGAGTAAAGGGTTTTATAATTCATTGATTCTATTATGTTTTTTGAGTGTCTATCCCTAACCTTTTTGAAGCTTTTTATCACTTATTCCTATCTATTTTTTCCAGATATAGAATCAGATATTTCTAACATGGGCTTAACTCTTATTTGTTATTAACCGTATAGCAATGATATATGACAAGGGGCGGTAATGGCAATTGTGAGTTTTAAATATAAGGGCTTAAAATTATTTTATACAACAGGTTCCACAAAAGCTATTTGACCAGATCACTTAAAAAATTACGCGTTATCTTAACGGCTTTAACAAGTGCTACTACGCCTGAAATGTTGAGAGCGCCTGCCTTTAAAATACACCCTCTTAAAGGTGAACTTACAGGGTACTATTCTATATGGATGAATGGAAATTGGCGTGTTACTTTTCGCTTTATAGGAACAGATGTGGAGCTTGTTGATTATCAAGATTACCATTGATGAAAGGAACGAAAATAATGATGCATAACCCCGCACATCCGGGCGAAGTTCTAAAAGTAGCTTTCTTAGACGAAATGGGGATAACAATACAAAAGTTAGCTAATCATCTCCATATGACAAGAGCTTCTCTATCAAGAGTGATTAACGGACATGCCTCTATGAGTACCGAACTTGCAGTGAAATTAGAACTAGCTGGTTTTAGTAAAGCGAAATTTTGGCTGGATATGCAAACAAATTATAATTTATGGCAAACAATGCAACAGACACAACCACCTATTTCTCCTCTGGTTTCTGAAGCACATCAAACGTCGCTTTGATTTCGTTTATAATTTTGACGGGGCTTTAGTTTTTTAGCTTCCGCCCGTTGCTCTAACCTTTTTGAAGTTTTTTAATGGCTTCTATTGCAAGGCGTTTTCTATCGGCTGTTTTGGTATAAAGAGATGCCATTTTATCTTCTGTCCAGCCAAAAAGCGCTTTCATTTGCGAAACCGTAGCACCAGCATTGGCAGCACGTTTTGCTGCTAATTTTCGCAATCGGTGCGCTGATTTTTTAATACCCGCCGCATTACATGCTTCACGAAAGAGGTTGCCAAAACTTTCTTTGACAAGCTTATTTCCACCTTTACCACAAATGAATGTTTGATCACCTATGGGACCAATTTTAAGGGTTTCCTCTAGTTCTGGTAAAATAGGAAAAAAAACATCTGTTTTAAATTGGCTCTTTCTGTTTTGAGATAAATGATATTATCTTTGACGTCTTTCCAGCTGATACGAACGGTGTCATCACGGCGCGCGCGCAAGCCTGTGAAAGAAGAACATCAATCCAGACGCGTTCATGTGTACCGTGTGACCAATGGTGATAATATTTGTCTATGTCCTCTTCTAGCCATGGCAGCAATCCCCCACTGTTTAAAGATTTTGGTGCTTTTATATTAAAGGCAGGATTTCTATTTAAAAGGGCATTATCAACCGCCCAATTAAAGAGATTGTTTAAAGAGGTCAAAAAATATTTTGCCGCTGCGAGAGTAGCTCGCCTTCTGTCTACGGCGTCAAGGATGTGGTGCTTTTATGTGCACGATCAGCAATATTTTTAGAAACATTGTTCAGAATTCTATACTTAATTTTTTAGTAGTTTCTAATTGATTATGCCATTGCATGCTTTGTAAATACTGATGCAATAACTAATCGAAAGAGCCTTTTGTAAGTCTGTTTATTTTCTTGGAGATGCCATTTTGCGCTTGTTTAATAGCCAGCGTATATTTGCTCTGATGGAAATCAATGGACTGTCATAAATTTTAGCTTTTCCACTAATAAATGTACCACCGAAAACTT
Organism: Bartonella sp. AA23NXGY; assembly: GCF_042197165.1. Classification (NCBI taxonomy): domain Bacteria; kingdom Pseudomonadati; phylum Pseudomonadota; class Alphaproteobacteria; order Hyphomicrobiales; family Bartonellaceae; genus Bartonella; species Bartonella sp. AA23NXGY. The sequence goes on from NZ_JBHIRO010000005.1 coordinate 86,314, forward strand.
GTGCATTGGCAAAAACACGAGCGTTTCCGTAAACATGTGCATCCCCAAAAACTTTGGCATAACCATAGACTTTTGCATCATCACTTATCCAGCAATTGCCATCATGACCTAGATTGTCTTCTTTTTGTATAAAAGCGCCAAGATCACCTGCCTTTACATCTCCAAAGTCTCTCAAAGCAAGGATGCAGTAAAGTGTAATGTATCCACCAACCTCAATTGTTTCATCAGTCAGTTCATATTTCTTTTCCTTGATTTGCGCAGAATTCACCCGTAGCGTGAATCATGCATCACTTAAAAGTTATTAGGAATGGGTAGGGGGCTGGGAGGCATATGGGCACTCACATTTTTTTAAAATATGCAAATTTATTTTTTTAGATGTGCTTAATTTCATATTTCCAATCAGGCAATGGAATGAGAGCTAATGCGAGTTGTCCTCTATGACACATGCATACATTAGCTTCAAAACAGGTGATTGCAACGCGCTTTTTGTTTAAAAAAATTTGATATAATTTGTTTATTGCACAAGAATTATCCTTGAGAGTTGTATTTTGATAATCTTCAAAAAGGCGATCATAATCTTTTGTGTTTTCAAATTTCTTCGTTTTTCAGAGGCAATTCCAAGTTCAGGCATATGCCATATATTCAATATCAATGTTGTTTACAACTTTCTCTAATTGTCTTTTTGAAAATCCGTATTTTCTGCTTATTGGATTTTTACGAATATCATACAAAAGTTTAATATTATTTTTGATAAGTTGATTGAAATAGTCCTCAAAGGATTTTCTTTCATAGCCAATGGTAAAAAACAAAGCTCTCATCTTTAGCAGGCTGTATGATGATATGTTTGATGTTACACACGTTTAATTTCCTTAGTAAATAGGTGGGGGGCTTTATGAGCGCCTCTTTCCAAAAGGGATAAATCCTCTAGCGATTATCATAGTGTTGTGGAGCAATCAGGTATCAAAGCGGGTGAAGGCGGCTTTAATATCATTGTTAAAGACAAAACGACCCTAACCGGAGGCATCATTGCCAGCACCGCGCCGGCAGATAAAAACAGCCTGACCACAGGAAGCATTAGCACCAGTGATATCAGCAACAGTGCCCATGCTAAAGCCAGCAGCCATGGGTTTAGCCTTTCTGGGAATGACACGATAAAAAACATTGCCAAGAATGTTTTAAATCACGGCAAAGCCAAGGATGCAGCAGAAGGGGAAACCAAATCTGCTATCAGTGATGGGACTATCATCCTTACTGATACAACTGGACAGAGGGCGATGGGGCAAGATGCTGGACAAATCATTGGCTCTCTCAACCGCAACACCGCAGCAGCACACCAGGCAGTAGGACAGCTAGATGTTGCACCGCTTGAGGGAGCAGTGCATAATCGCGTAGATATGATCAATGATTTATCGGATGAAGGATTGGGATACTGGGACAAAATACGCGAATTCGCATATCTCAAAGAGCATCCTGAGGGTGAGGTTTTGCATGATGAAAATGGCAATGTCCTCTATGCAACAGATAAAAATGGAAAACCTATCAAAGACAGTTATGGAAGACAAGTCCCTCTGTATCGTTATTTAACGCCTGAAGAAGAAAAACATTTACAAAAAGGTTCTGATGGCAAGGTTCATATGTTTTACAATGGTATTTTTACCTCACCAGATGATGCTGCGCGTTATACTGTCCAGTTTGTTGACAATGATCATGGTCCCCTTTATTTTACATACTTCCCAGAAGCTGAAGACTGGGAAGTGGAAGTAGGGATAGCGATTTTTCAGAAGTTTCTGGAAGGTAGATTTTTTTTTGGATTGACCAATTCAACCAAGAAATTCTAGGATATAATGTATCTTTATGGCAATACAGGATTGCATGATGATGCCCATAGTCGTGGTACCATAACAGCAGGAAATGGATCATATAATTTAGTAAAGCATGGTGTTCTCGGTATAGCAAAGGAAACAACGGTTAATTTCTTTGGTCCAGCTTATAATACTCAAGACATGGCAGATACGTTATATATCTTAAAGGATGGCAAGCAAACCACTGTCGGCTTGGAAAACCATGCAGATGATTTTGTTGGTGTAGTATTTGGTGGAAATTCCGCTACTTTTTACCAAAGACCCTTTGGTAGTAACGCAGTTAAAGAGGCAAAGAAAGTACTATTTAGTTATCCCAGCCCTCATGTTTGTTATGCAAATGTGGATCGAGCATGTAGACATAATTATGGTTCATCTCACCGTATACAAATTGATTCAATTAATTCATGGAGCAAAAAATGAAACAAACCTTAAAATTATTAAGTGTGATAACTCTATTGAGTATAGCTGGGTGCCAGTTTAATAAACTCCCACATCTTCTATAGGGGCATGGGAAAAACCAGGAGCAGATTTTACAGAGGTAGCAAAAGCATTATTAGAATGTGGTATGCCAATTCCTTATGATAAGGATCCAGAAAGCTCAACTACAATGCAAATGCAACCATTGATGCTTGCATGCTCCAAGCGGGATTTCGCTATAAATATGATGTGGGGGGAGGCTGGTGTGGAAATCATAAAGCCGAAAACTTGCCCATTTGTCGTCCAGGTGCTATCATATCACAGCGCAGTGTCAAGAAGCGCTTAAACAGCCCTTATTGTAAAAAATATAAAAATGCACCTGAATGCAAACCTTAAGTCTTTCTTGTGATGATCAACAATCCGCCATCCTTGCCTTCGCTTGGAATGGCGGGATTATTTACTCAACCAATCATCTCAATATTGTTCACCGTTGTTTTAATGAAGCGATGACAGAAAATATCAGCAGGCTTATGAGCTTTTTATCGTAAATAAATCCATTAAAAGAGGGGAAGAATGAAGAAAATCTTAAAACTGTTGAGTTGTATAGCTCTGTTAAGTATCACTGGATGTGTTAACTCAATTCCCTCACTTTCTCCAGCATTATGGAGAAATAAAATACTTTTAGAATGTGGAGTACCGGACCTTAATAAGGTTGTGGCGCTAGATTTGAATCAATTTGCCAGTATTGAAATGTGTATGGCGCAATCAGGTTTTCGCCCTAGCTTTACAATACAAGATTGGTGTGAGAACCATAAATCAGACAACCTTCCCATATGTCGTCCTGGTGCTGTCATGCCTCAGCGAAGTGTTGAGAGACGCTTAAATAGCCCTTATTGTAAAAAGCATTCAGAACAACTTGAATGCCAGCCTTAAGTCTTGCTTCAGCAGAGAAAGCCTTGTCCGTCCTTACGAAAATTTCGCTTGTAACGTGCAAGCAAGTGATTTTAATTAATACAACATGGAACAGATTTTAAATGATAGAATCCTACAGAATTAGTTTTTTCATTCAACATGAAAACAATAAGTTATCTTTATAAATCAATGTGATGTGGCAGGATGAAGATGTTTATGCAAAGAATCTAAAAGTTTTTTTGCGAGTGTTTGAATAATTTCTTTGTTTTTCTGAATTTTAGATACAAAATACTATTGCTAAAGTACTAAAAGTAGATCATGCTGGTAAATAGATGAAACTTTGATGGCGCTTGGTTTTAAAAAAGGCAATATTTGATTTCACTGTTTGCGCTGGTATTGATTTTGCAATAACAGATAATAGTTTATTGTATGCAGAATACTGTTATTTAGATTTTGGTAAAAGAAATTTATAAAGAATATTATCATTAACAGTTATGCGAAACTTTAATGAAAATGAATCCAACTTTAATACACATAATTTTAGTGTGATTTAGTTTACAAATTCTTATTGAATGCAAAATTAAAAGTTTAAGAAGCCTTATTTGCAAAAATTCTTTATTTTTTTGTGAGTGTGTCATTTTTGCTACAGATCTTTCAGAAAAGATGCTCTATATGAATTTCATTTTGGATATTTGGAGAGATTTTATGAATACAAAACGTTTAATAACAGCGTCTATTTTTTCTTTAATTTCAGCGTCTACAGCACTAGCTGCTGATGTTATGATTCCTCATCAGCCAGCATCATCGACTGCTTCTACCATTGTTGCACCTACTTTTTCATGGACAGGTCTTTATTTAGGTGTCCAAGCTGGTGGTTTTTCAAGCAAAGCTGATATGGCTCTTGTTGGTCAAGAAAAGAGTTTACCACTGGATAAAGAGTTCTCTCCTAAACTTTCAGGGTTTGCAGGTGGTTTTTATGCAGGTTCTAATATTGATCTCGGTGACAACTTTATTTTTGGCATCGATACGGATTTAATGGTATCTGGAAAAAAACACACAAAGACCATTACCATAGGAGCGGCTGATAACACTACAGTAGAAAATGCAGTCGTAAGATCCCGCAGATCCGCAAAACCACAAATATCTCCAACCTCACAAGCAACAGAAGGAGTACAAACGCAAAAAGACACCTCAAGAGCACCTGCAGGTACAGGAACTACAACAGTAGGGACTCCAACAGCAGGATCCACGTCAGAACAATCTGTTGCAGCGCAATCCAGTCAAGCACTAACTAGATCAGTAAATACAGTTCAACAACCACAAACAGGAGCAACACAATCAAATAAAGCAGCAACAACTAGAAGTTCTGGCAATGTCAATTCAACAGCAGAAAAAACAGTGGTAGTGGGAAGGGAAAATTCAGGAGTTTCAACACCACCATTAAAAACGCCATCTGCATCGCCAATACCACAATCAGCATCCTCTAGACAGACGGTGAGTTCAGTGCAATCGCCATCGTCCTCATTGGAAAGATCAGGTACAGGACCGACATTGGTAAGCAGGGTAAATGGATTAAAATCACCTGCACCTAAATCAATATCCTCTACCACAGGAGCAAGCTCACCAGAGCAGTCAACGCTCCTATTGGCAAGATCAGACACAGGAGATCAACCATCAGTAGGAGGAACAAATGGAGTAACTGCGTCTGCAAAATCTGCAGAAACATCATCTGTATCAGCAGGGGCTGTACAAGTGCAAGCTAATCCAATAAAATCGGTTGCTGTAAAACCCGCGCCCTCTATCTCATCAACGGGAACAGAATCAAGTCAGCCAGCAGCAAAAGCACCTGCATCGGAACAATCATCATTAAAAGAAAGAACAGTACCGAGCGGAGGGACATTTGTCCTCGCGAGATCAGGATCATCTTCTGAAACAGCAAAAGCTTCCAATGGAACAAGCGGAGCCCAATACGGAGGTCATCATGGCACCCATGGTAGCGGAAATGCTAATCCACATGCTTCTCGTTCTCATGGTGGACAGAATATGGCTGGACACGGTGCACAAAGTACACAAGCGGTGGATAAGAACGCTTCCAGTGTATATGGTATAGAACAAATAAAAAAGATGGCTTCTGAACTTGGTCTTGATCAAGAGGATGCAGTTGAAACTTTAAGTCATACTTTCAAACAAAATTGGGGTGGTGCTACACGGGTACGTATTGGTTTTGCTGCTGATCGCTTTATGCCTTATCTTGCTGGTGGTATTGCTTATGGGCAATTCCAAGACACTGTATCAATATCTGTTAAGGATGAGGATGGAAGAGTCGTTTCTTCTAAGAACTTAGCTGATGAAACAAAAACCATGATTGGTTACACACTTGGTGGTGGCGTTGATTTCTCGCTTCTAGATAATGTGATTGTACGTGCAGAATATCGTTACTCTGATTTTGGTAAAAAGAAATTTGCAAAGGAAAAACTTGAAGTTAACTACAAAACCAATGATTTCCGTGTTGGTGTAGCTTATAAATTCTAATTTTTTAAAGAGTAAATTTCTAAGAGGCTCCACTGTCAGTGGAGCCTTTATTTTTTTTTAAGATCACTTTTTGGTTTCTTTTCTTGTGAATTTCATGATAAAGCCCATAGAGTGTGATGATATATTTTCCTGATCGCTGCTTAATACGAATGATAAGCTCGGCTTTCCCTATAGATAAAAACCAGAGTTGCAGGGTTCAGGGAAGTTATGCAAAAATGAAATCGTAAAAGTGGACAGGGATATTTCACAATGGCTGTGAAAAATGAAACAATAGATTATTCAAAAACTCTTTATCTCCCACAGACAAATTTTCCTATGCGTGCAGGGCTTCCGCAAAAAGAGCTTGAATTGATGGCGCGTTGGGAAAATATGGGGCTTTATGCGCAATTGCGTCAACAAGCAAAAGATCGTCCATTTTATATTCTTCATGATGGTCCGCCTTATGCAAATGGTCATATTCATATCGGGCATGCTTTAAATAAAGTTCTAAAGGATGTGGTTGTTCGTTCATTCCAAATGCGCGGTTTTAATGCAAATTATGTACCTGGTTGGGATTGCCATGGGCTTCCAATTGAATGGAAAATTGAAGAAAAATATCGAGCACAAGGAAAAAATAAGGATGAGGTACCTCTTAACGAGTTTCGTCAAGAATGCCGTGAATTTGCACAGCATTGGGTAACTATTCAAAGTGAAGAATTTAAACGCCTTGGTGTTGTGGGAGATTTTAATACGCCTTATACTACAATGGCTTTTCATGCAGAAGCACGCATTGCCAGTGAATTGATAAAATTTGCTATGTCAGATCAGATTTATCGTGGTTCCAAGCCAGTGATGTGGTCTGTTGTGGAACGTACGGCTTTGGCAGAGGCTGAGATTGAATATCATGATCATGAATCAGAGGTGCTTTGGGTTAAGTTTCCTGTTTTTGAAGCAAATTCTGATGATTTATATGGTGCTCATGTCGTCATTTGGACAACAACACCGTGGACGATTCCAAGCAATCGTGCAGTGAGTTATTCTTCGCAAATTTCTTATAGTATTTACGAAGTTGAAAGTGCTGAAAATGATTTTGGTCCTCAAGTGGGAGAAAAGCTTCTCTTTGCAGACGCTTTAGCGATGAGTTGTGGAGAAAAAGCCAAACTTGTTTTGAAGCATTTGCGTGTTATTTCTTCTGAAGAGTTGAAAGCTCTTGTTCTTTCTCATCCACTCAAAGGTTTAGCTGGAGGGTATAATTATAAAATTCCATTGCTTGATGGTTCGCACGTAACAGAGAGTGCTGGTACAGGTTTTGTCCATACAGCACCAAGCCATGGGCGTGAGGACTTTGAAATTTGGAATGATTATAAGTCCTTACTGGAGCAAGCGGGGATTGATTCATCTATACCGTTTCCTGTTGATGATGCAGGGTTCTATACGAAAGATGTTCCAGGTTTAGGACCAGATCGTGAAGGAGGACCTGCACGTGTTATTGATGATAATGGAAAAATGGGTGATGCCAATAAAGAGGTCATTAATGCTTTAATTAAAGCAGATCGATTGTTTGCACGGGGGCGTTTAAAGCATTCCTATCCCCATAGTTGGCGTTCAAAAAAACCCGTTATTTTTCGCAATACACCGCAATGGTTTATTTCAATGGATAAAGATTTTGGGGATGGTTCAACTTTACGTAGTCGGGCTTTGGAAGCTGTTTCAAAAACGCGTTTTGTGCCATCTTCTGGACAAAACCGCCTAGCTTCTATGATAGAAGATCGTCCTGATTGGGTTCTTTCTCGTCAGCGTTCTTGGGGTGTTCCTATTTGTATTTTTGCAAATGAGGATGGTGTTATTCTAAAAGATGAAGGTGTGAACGAGCGTATTTTACGGGCTTTTGAAGCAGAAGGGGCAGATGCATGGTTTGCTGAAGGAGCACGTGAACGTTTTTTAGGTGAGCGTGCACATGAGCCTTGGGTACAGGTTTATGATATTTTGGATGTTTGGTTTGATTCTGGAGCCAGCCATAGCTTTGTGTTAGAAGATCGGGCTGATTTGAAATGGCCTGCTGATGTTTATTTTGAAGGTTCAGATCAACATCGCGGATGGTTCCAATCTTCTCTTTTGGAAAGCTGTGGTACGCGTGCTTGTTCTCCCTATAAGTCCGTGATCACACACGGTTTTACTTTGGATGAGAATGGTAAGAAAATGTCTAAATCTTTAGGCAATACGGTTGTTCCGCAAGAGATCATTAAAACATCTGGAGCTGATATTTTTCGTCTCTGGGTTATGACAACCGATTATTGGGAAGATCAGCGTTTAGGCAAAAAAATACTTCAAACAAATGTGGATTCATATCGTAAACTACGCAATGCAATTCGTTGGATGCTAGGAACTTTAGCACATGATGATGGAGAAGAAATATCTTATGGTGCACTGCCGGATCTTGAAAAATTTATATTGCATAGGCTTTTTGAACTTGATCAGTTGATTAATCGCGCTTACGATGAATTTGATTTTAAAAAGATTATGCGTGCATTATTGGATTTTTCAATCATTGAGTTATCGGCATTTTATTTTGATATCCGCAAGGATTCTCTTTATTGTGATGCACCTTCATCAAAAAAACGCAAGGCTTCCTTGCAGGTTGTCCGTGAGATTTTTGAGCATATGGTCACATGGCTTGCTCCAATGTTACCTTTTACTATGGAAGAAGCTTGGTTAGAGCGTTATCCAGGAAGCCAATCGGTGCATTTGGAACAATTTCGCTCTGTACCAGAAGAATGGCAAAACCAATCTTTGGCTGAGCGTTGGAAAAAAATTCGGCAGGTCCGTAAAGTTGTGACAGGTGCTTTAGAGCTTGAACGTGCTAATAAGCGTATTGGATCCTCTTTGGAAGCTGCGCCTATTGTTTTTATTTCCAATCTGGTTTTACGAGAGGCATTAGAAAATGTGGATATGGCGGAGATCTGTATTACCAGTGCGCTCACAATTACGCAGGACACGATACCTTCTGATGCTTTTACTTTGAATGATGTTGAAGGTGTTGGTGTATATCCAGAGAAGGCATTAGGAAAAAAATGTGCTCGATCATGGCGTTATACACAAGATGTTGGAAGTGATCCAGCTTATCCGGATGTATCTGCTCGTGATGCAGCTGCTTTGCGGGAATTGCAGATTCTTGGCAAGATTTAAAGTTTTAGATCAAAGGAAAGAAATGCAAGTAAATTTCTCATATTGATGAATATAGTTTTTTGTGGTACGAAAAAAATTCCGTTGTTTTATCTGCAGGGGGGAAATTTGTGTATGGACCGTTCTCTCATAAATAACGGGAATATTAATCAGCCATACACCTAGGAAATGGAATAGGCAGTGAGAAAACGTGAAATAAAAATATTTCCAATAGGAATTTTAGGGATGTGCTTTGTTTTAACGGGATGCAATTTATCCGCTCCTACCTATGGTACCAATAAACCAGTTTCAATACAGTTTTTTGAAGATGTTGCTAATATCACTTCATTAACACCAACAAATAACAGCAGCCAGATTGTTATGAAACCTCATCCAAAACTTGTAATACCAAGCCCTAGTTCACGCAGATTTTTGCCGGTACCACAACAAGATAGATCTGTCAATGAAATGGCAGCATCGAAGAAGCATCAAGGAAATACTCCTTTTCCTCACAAAGGATCGTCAGTTAATGGCGTTGGTTCAGAAAATCCTTCACAGTTGAATGCGAAGCAACGACAGGAATATTTACGTCGTCAGAGAGCACAAGTTGGAAGTTCAAAATACCGTCGCTATCTCACTGAACCACCTTTAAGTTATCGCCAACCGGCAAAAACCGCACCTATTGGTCGATAGGGAAAAGACAAAATATTTAAAGTAAAGTATTTTTCCAATTACTTATGATACCAAGCTCTCATTCGCGCGCAGTTATAATGCTGCTGTAGGAGGGGGGTATTCTCATGAAATAGCAATATGACAACAGCATCGAGAGATTCCTTATGCGTTTCCTTAACACGAAACATTTCTCAAGCTCATTTTACAACATTGCTCATGTGGCTAGTATAACGTAAAATCTATTGTGCTCCAATACTTTATGCTTAGGAAGGAGAAAGTGGATACCATCATTTTATTTTACAGACTCCAATGTTGCGATAATTTTTGCATTTGAGAGCTTTCATAAGAGACATTTTTAGTCTTTTCTAAAACGTTCTTTATCCAGACGATAATTCCGCTTATGATGTGCAAGAAAGTGATTTTTACTGTTTCAATGTAATTTGAAATGAGAGCATATCTACGATATTTTGGACTTTATATTTTATATACAAAATAATGAATTATTCTTTTGAATGAATGTACCATCTAATAGAAACAATATGCAGAATTAAAAGAGAGAAAAAATGCTTCGAAATAGCTTTTGCTATATATATCAGAAGAATTAACAGTCTTTTTTGAGAAGTAGGATAGTTTTTAAAGAGTGAAAGTTATGGAAGAAGAATTATTTTTAGTATCGCTTTTGTACAAAAAAGTCTTTAAGTAATTGAGCTGCTTCTTTTTCCTTGAAACCAGAATAAATCTCAGGTTTGTGATGGCAGGTTGGTTGCTGATAAAAACGTGGGCCATTTTCTATAGCACCTCCTTTGGGATCATTTGTTGCATAATAGAGACGTCGTATGCGTGCAAATGAAATGGCAGCGGCACACATAGCACAAGGTTCAAGTGTTACATAAAGATCGCAATCAGGAAGCCTTTCGTTTTGCAATGTTTCGCAAGCCATACGGATTGCGCGTATTTCTGCGTGTCCTGTAGGGTCATATGCAGATTTTATAAAGTTACCAGCGCGTGCAATGATAGCTTTTCCACGTGTAATGACAGCACCTACGGGAACTTCATCTTTTTTTGCAGCCTCTTGCGCTTCTAAAAGGGCTATTTCCATGGGCGTCAAAGTCATAATATTCTTTCTACTGAAGGTATAGAAAATCTAAAGGTTATCTCGATAAGGAATGCTATGGAATGAATAATTTATTACGCTTTTATAATGAAAAGAACACCTCTATTTTTTAAAGAGTTTAAAACAAACTTGCAAGTCGACAGATACATTATTGTCGTTAAAGGATAGAAAATGATAAATGATTATGCTACTTCATTTTTCAGGATAAGCGGTATGGTGCATGTGAATAATTTTCTGAACATACTTGCAAAGATTGGTTTGAAACGCAAATGAATGAAAATAATGAGAGTGAACGAATTGCTAAAAGGTTAGCGCGTGCTGGTATTGCTTCGCGTCGAGATGCAGAAATGATGATTGTTGCAGGTCGTATTTCTGTGAATGGTAAAGTCGTGACAACGCCTGCTTTTAATGTTAGCCGCTCTGATGTTATTAAAGTTGATGGCAAACCTTTACCTCCTATAGAACGAACGCGTTTATGGCTTTACCATAAGCCAGCAGGTCTTGTCACCACGAACCGTGATCCTGAAGGCAGACCTACAGTCTTTAGTAATTTACCAAAAGGAATGCCGCGTGTTCTTTCTGTTGGAAGGCTTGACATTAACACGGAAGGGCTTTTGCTTTTAACCAATGATGGTGGCTTAGCGCGTGTATTAGAGCTTCCTGTAACGGGGTGGGTCCGCAAATATCGTGTCCGTGCTCATGGAAGAGTCAAGCAGAGCGCGTTGGATAACCTTAAAAATGGTATTGCGATTAATGGTATTTTTTATGGTTCGATTGAAGCATCAATTGAACGCGAACAAGGGTCGAATGTATGGCTTTCTGTCGCTTTGCGAGAAGGAAAAAATCGTGAAATAAAGAATGTTTTAGGGGCATTGGGATTATCAGTTAATCGATTAATACGTGTATCTTATGGTCCATTTCATCTCTCTGATTTAGAAGAAGGAGCCGTGCAAGAGTTAAAAGGGCGGATGTTACGAGATCAGTTGGGGGAGCGTTTAATTATGCAAGCCAATGCAGATTTTGATGCTCCTATTCTTAAGCCATTTTCAAATTCTGCAGTTGTTGCAGAAAAGCAAAGCCAGAAAGATCTTTCTGTTGCAAATGATGGTTGGGTTTTCTCAAGTGAAAGGGCGATACGACGCCGACCAAGAGATGGTTCTGTTGAACATAGTCGCGCACGATTAAGTACAAAGTCTCATGAGAATGTAAAGAAGGAGAAAAGTGAAGAAGGAAAAGCAGAGCGTTTTCTACCGCGTTCTCGCCGTGCTAATGTTTGGATGGCTCCTGGTGCACGTCCGCAAAGTGCACGTAGAAAGCCTTCCTATAGTGAGGAGAAATCGCATGATCATAAGAGCGATTTGGATGGTAGAAAGTCCTTTCATCGAGGCAAGGAAAAACTAAAAGAAAATCCGTCATACAAAGAGAAGAGGGAAAGTTTTGTTCAAAAACATGGCAAAATATCTTATGACGAGACGCATCCCTTTGGTAAGAAAGATCGCTTTTTAAAGGATAAAGAGAAAATGATAAAAGGTGGTCATGATGAGCATTCTTTTGAGAGAAAGAAAAAGGTAAAATCGTTTGGTGGTGCTATGAAAAAATCTAAACCACATAGGGACGGTGCAAAAACTTCGAAGCGATTTGGAGGTCCACGTGCGGATCATAGGCGGTAAATTTGCTGGGCGTGTTTTGTTTTCGCCTGTTAATCAGTCGATTCGCCCAACGAGTGATCGTACACGTGAAAGCCTTTTTAATATTCTTTCTAGCCGTGAAGAAGAGTTTTGGACCAATAAACGCATTCTTGATCTTTTTGCTGGTACTGGTGCTTTAGGCATCGAAGCACTTTCGCGTGGAGCAAAGGCGGCTGTTTTTGTTGAAAACTCGGTTGAGGGGCGTGGGTTGCTTCAAAAAAATATAGAAGCCTTTGAATTACAGTCGATAGGACGGATTTTGCGTCGTGATGCGACCAAACTTGGCAATATTGGCACAATGCTGCCATTTGATGTTATCTGCGCTGATCCTCCCTATAGCCGTTGTTTAGGTGAACGTGCTTTTGTAGAAGCTTTGCGAGGAGGGTGGGCAAAAGCTGATACACTCTTCATACTTGAAGAAAAGAAAGATACAATGATTTATTTACCTGACGTCTTTTATCTAGATGATGAGCGTTTTTATGGTGAGACAGCAATACGTCTCTATAAATTACGATCGCTTACATCTTGAGAAAGTTCTTGTTTTTATCCGATAGGATGAAAAAATGCTTTTTCACAGTTTTCTTCATTTTATATGGTTTTTAAAAGGTTAAGCAGAAAATCAATAAAAGATTCTAATGTTAAAGGAATTGATGAATTTTTATTAGCTTTAATACAGAAGGATGTTTTTTCTCCAATAGGATATATATTCCTCGATAATAGTTATGATCTTTTTTATCTAATTTCTTTCTGCCATACCTTAATCATCACATTTCATCAACAGTTGAAAGCTTTAAGCTATGCAGTCTGCATTGATATCTTATATGATGCGTAACTTCTATTTTTGCTATTGTCTAAACTTAAAAAAGATATTTTGTTTAGTATTGAAAATATTGTTCATTTATCCTGAATACTTGTGTGTTTAGTTTAGTAATATCGCTTGTTGAGTTAGTCATTACATATTAAGTAAATCTGAGAGTATTAAGTATCTTATCGTGGTGCAGCTTTAAGGATACTTTTTTATATTATTCTTTATCACTAAAGATAAGTAATTTGTAAAAAAGGGGAGATTATCGTGTTTAATTGGATATATAGTGAAGAGATTAGTACAGAAGCAAGTGCTGAGCAAATTTGGGCTATATGGGAAGATGTGGCATCATGGCCTTGCTGGGATAGTGAACTTGAGTGGGTAGAACTTTCTGGTCCTTTCAAAGAAGGCGCTATAGGACGCATGAAACCTAAAAAGGGACCTACAGTAACTTTTACACTTGATAAAGTTATAAAAAATGTTTGTTTTTCTGATTATGCTAAACTTCCTTTTACACGTATGAGTTTTAATCATGAATATATTTGTTCAACAAAATCGGGTTCTTCAAATAACAAAATTCGTCATACTGTAACCATGTCTGGTTTATTTTCTCCTTTCTTTGGAATGATTATTGGGTCAAAAATTAAGTTACATCTTCGCGATGCAATGATTGAAATGAGCAGACGTGCTCTTACTGAAAACAAAAGCATTTTGTAAGGGGGTGCATTTATAAAGAAGTTAATACCTTAAAAAAGGTGCAGAACTCTTAGCCTTGTTAGAATGAAATCAGTTATGAGTATATAGCAAATTGATGAGCTATGATTTGGTTTTAGTTAGCTGTTGAAATCGATTCAAATCATCTTACGGGATTAATTTTGCGCTAAAAATCTTATGAAATTCATTGAATTTTTTATATATAAAAGCTTATAAGATGCTCTCTTCGTTGAAAATGAGAAAGTTTCAGAAGCTCATTGCTTCTCTTATGATGTAGGCCCATATCGTCATGATATTTGCTGGTTTCTAATGTTGCGATAGCTTTTGCATTTAAAACCTTCATAAGAGACATTTTGATTTCTTCTTAAATGGTTTTCATTCATACGCTCCTTACTTATGATTTGCTCGCAAATAGTTGTGATTGACTCAACATGAATAGGTTCGAAACAGAGAGAATTTTATGATATTAGGCTTTTTTATACAAATTACAAAACAATAAATTATAAGTATAAATCAAACTGTTAATTTTATTGAAAGATTACAAGATAATTTCTTGATTACTTTTAAATATAAAAATGAGTTCTTTATGATATTACGTCCATTAGGGTAAAGAAGTTTATGACTGCTCATTTTGTTGAAACCATAATAGAAGGAAATATTTTTTACTCTGTTTAAGTTTTGTTTCATTTACAAGAGTGCCGTCTCATTATGAGAGAGTTTATAGAAGCAAAGAAGTGTATACAAATATAAGGTATTTTCTTGATTCTTGCTTGGAAATTAAAGAATGCTATAGGAAAGATATGAGATAAGTTTTTTACTACCCAGAGGAAGGAAGACCTGTGATTTAGATCATTTTATGCTTTTCGAATTTTTGAGGATTTTGGCTTAAATTCAAGTGTTATTGCTAAGACTTTTGTTAATTGCCAATTGTTCTGTTGATTTGATTGTCAGTGGAGATTTGGCTCCTAAAATGATAAGGGCCCCATGAGAAATCTTGAAACTAAAGAGATTTTACGGCATATACGGCATATTACGTCTTTTCATAAAGAAGCTAAAAGGGAAATGATTTAATGCATTAAAAGAAAAAGAATGCATGAATGTGCATAATCTTATGAATCAATACACAAGAGTTATATTCTGATTTGTATAAATTTGTCAGAATGCTTATCAATGTAAATAATAAAATATTTTAGGGAGTCTATAATGACTGACAAAAACCAGATTGAGAAAGCTGTTTCGCTGGTTGAAGCAGCAAAGCGTTCTGGGGCAGATGCTGCTGATGCTGTTATTGTTCATGCTCATTCTACCAGTGTATCAGTTCGTTTTGGGAAAGTCGAATCGACAGAAGCAGCAGAGAGCAATGATTTTACTCTAAGGGTTTTTGTTGGAAAAAAAGTAGCAAGTGTTTCTGCTAATTTAGGATCTTATCCGCAAGAACTTGCGGAACGTGCTGTTGCGATGGCTAAAGCTTCTCCCGATAGTTTATTTGAAGGTTTGGCAGATAAAGAGTGTTTGGTTAAGTATCCTAAAGATCTTGATCTTTTTGATGATTTTGTACCCAGCAGTCATTTTTTAACAGAAGATGCTTTAAAAACGGAGGCAGCAGCTCTTGATGTTAAAGGTGTAAGCAATTCTGGTGGCGCTGCAACAGCTTATGGCCGTAGTGGGTTTATTCTTGTGACCAGCGATGGTTTTTGTGGAGCCTATCGCTCAAGTTGTTTTTCACGTTCTTGTAGTGCTCTTGCAGGTGAAGGAACACAGATGGAGCGGGATTATGATTATACAACAGCCTTACATTTTTCTGATTTAGAGGCAGCAGAAACTGTGGGAAAGAATGCAGGGCTTGGTGCTGTTCGACGTTTGGGTGCAGTTCGTGCGGCGACTGGGAGCGTTGATGTTATTTTTAATCCGCGTACGGCTCGTGGAATTGCAGGGCATATCGCATCTATGGTCAATGGAGCCTCTGTGGCTCGAAAAACGAGTCTTTTACAGAATTTCCTAGGCAAGGAAGTGATGAAGCCTAATGTTAATGTAACCGATCAACCTTTGCGATTACGTGGAAATGCTTCTCATCCTTTTGATGGAGAAGGGGTAGAGGGGCAAACACTCAATATTATTAAAAATGGTATTTTAAAAAATTGGCTTCTTTCATCATCTACAGCACGTGAATTGGGACTTAAAACAAATGGACACGGTATGCGTTCGGCATCATTAGTGCAGCCGACCAGTACAAATTTTGCTATTGAACCGGGTTTAGTATCACCTTGCGATATGATAAAAGATTTGCGAAATGGATTTTATGTGACCGAATTATTCGGTCATGGCATTGATTTTATTACTGGTCAGTATAGTCGTGGGGCTTCCGGTTTTTGGATTGAAAATGGTGAAATTGCTTATCCGGTAAGTGAAGTAACGCTAGGTTCTGATTTGCTTCATATGTTAGCACATTTAACACCTGCCAATGATATTGATCGGCGTTATAGTACAGCTGCTCCAACATTGTTAATTGAAGGGATGACACTTGCAGGAAAATAACACGCATCATTCTTCTGATTTAAATCTTTTGCGTGATGTTTGTCGAGAGGCAGGAGATTTAGCAATGCGGTATTTTGGATGCACGTTGGATGTCTGGATTAAAGAAGGTAATTCCCCGGTTAGTGAAGCAGATTTTGCTGTTGATCATTTCTTGAAAGAGAGGCTTCTTGGAGCTCGTCCAAATTATGGATGGATTTCAGAAGAAACAAAAGATAATCGAGAAAAACAAGATTATTATGAGCGCTCTTTTGTTGTTGATCCTATTGATGGAACGCGTGGTTTTCTTTCTGGCAATCCTTATTGGTGTATTTCGGTTGCTATTATTGAGAATGGGCGTCCTATTGTGGGCGTTTTACAATGTCCGGCTCAAGGAGATGTTTATACAGCTGTAACGGGTGGAGGGGCAACATTAAATGGGATAAAACTTCCTCGTTTAGCCTTTCAGGTTCATCGAAAATATAAAATTTCACTTGATAAATCGCTCGCACAAAAATTACCAGATGATTTTCTCAATCAAGTCAGTCTTTACCATTATCTTCCTTCTCTTGCTTATCGTATTGTTCTTGTTGCTCAAGATGAAATTGATATCGTATTAGTTCGTCCGAATTGTCATGAATGGGATATTGCCGCTGCTGATCTTATTTTGCAGGAGTGTGGAGGGTGTTTTTTATCGCTTGATGCCCCTTTACTATCTTATGGAATTGAACCTTACCAGTATGGACTTTTAATTGCTGGTAAAAATAATTGCTGTCAAGATATGATAGATGTTGTTCGTCAAACAAAGTTAGTTTAATCATGTAAAAGCGCGCTAAAATAATCTAAATGATATGGAGGCACATATGACTGAAACCAACGAAAAAAAACAATATTTACATCTTGTATTTGGTGGGGAATTAAAAAATCTTAACAGTAATCAATTTAAGAATCCTGATGATTTAGATGTGGTTGGTATTTTCTCAGATTATCAATCCGCTCAAGAAGCATGGCAGGCAAAAGCACAAAGCAGTGTAGATAATGCATTACAACGTTATTACATTGTAGATTTGCATCAGTTTCTTGATGCTGAGTTAGGCGATGCAGAATAAAGCTTGAATATTGGGTCATTATAACCTGTAGATTGCTTCATGCTTTTGTTTAGTCGTCCTTTTCATAGGTACGTTCTTTGGGTAAAATAGAATGCCGTAAAAAAGAATATGCTTGTTGTTTAAAATTCATATGTTTTCTTAAGAAAACATCTCCCAAAACACCCAAGCCCATTTCATAATAGTGTCTGTGCAAGGTATAAAATCCATTATTGCACCACCATCTTTACGCTTAATAAAAATGCAAGACAGTTTCTATCAACCTATTTACAACAGCAATATTATCATGACAGCTATCACTCGAAGTCTATGATTATATTGTGAATAGTCACTCTGCTTTTGAATGGGGTATGAGACACTAATGCGTTAAGATTAATAAAAAGAGTAGCATTATTAATGATAGCAATTATTACTCTGTTGAGATTATTAGCACTCGTTGCTTATCTATTGGAATTTTTTCAACGAGTTATTACTATAAGCTTAGAAACCATGAAAGTCGTTAGAAACTTTACCAAAATTAGAAATTTAGAGAAACTGAATAGATTTATGAAGTTAACTTACCTCAGAAGGGTTTCTTGAGTACTCATTTAAAACTAAAATCTATAAGTTAATCATTTTGTGTTGATTATATACAATCTTAAAAGGAATAATATATCATTGCGACCTCCTGAAAAGAGAGGATTTAAAATTTTGAAAACTCTTATTTAAATTGCTTTAAGACTTTTAAGAAATTCTCTATTAAACAAGATTAGATTTTTCTGGATTAACTTTAAGAGATTATATCACAATTTAAAATGAGAACTCTATACTATTCAAAAGTTTTTAAGATTAGTTTGACATATTCATTTTATTGAAATGAAATAATAGAGATTGAGCTTTCTTTTAAACACATTTTATTTGTTGTATTTATATTAGGTTGTAATGTCTATATGGGTTATTTTTTGAAAAATTGACAATACCTAACATATGTAAAAATAAGCTTTTTCTCTAAAATACCAACGTGCAAAATTCAAAGTCTCATTAAAATCATAAGAAGTATTTATTCAGTGAGTTGAAAAAATTGATACAATCTATGTCATAGGTTTATCATTTATATTTTAAAAATTATAATCGACTGAAATGTAGTTTTGTTATTTTTGAGTAAGATTTTTTATAGGGTGCAGAATGAAGTGATAAAATCGATATAAGTTACAAAATTTAATTAAAAGAGATTTAAATAATGTGTATATGTATTGAATTTTCTCATGGATTAAGCTTTTTTTATTTAAGATATGGATGATATTAAAAAATATGGATGCAACCAATAGTGTTGATGAATCTTTTAACAAAATAAGTATATAGATATCTTAAAATAGCTGGATGAGGTGATTTTAAATGGTAGAATTAAAGGCACATACGGCTCTTTTAAGCTATCGGATAATTGGTTTTTGCTTATGTCCTGTTATTCCTTTTTATTTGTTCTTTCGTGCTATTCGTGGAAAAGAAGAGTGGTGTCGCAAAAAAGAGCGTTTAGGTAAAAGTTCTCATGTACGCCCCCAAGGTTCATTAGTTTGGTTGCATGCAGCAAGTGTTGGAGAAACACTTGCACTTTTTCCACTTGTAAATTATATTTTATCATTGAAAATCAATGTATTAATGACAACAGGGACTGTGACCTCTTCTACTCTTGTGAAAAAACATTTTGGTGATAGGTTGATTCATCAATATGCTCCTTTGGATTTAGATTTTGCAGTGCGCCGTTTTATTAGTCATTGGAAGCCTGATCTCGTCTTGATTTGTGAATCAGAAATTTGGCCCCTTCGTATTAAAGAACTTGCAAAAATGCGTATTCCGCAGATTTTGGTTAATGCCCATATGTCTGAACGTTCTTTTAAAGCTTGGCAAAAACGACGCGTTCTTGCCAAACATATTTTTAAGGATATTGATTTGGCGATTGGTCAAAACGAAAGAGATGTAGCTTATTACCATACACTTGGCGTAAAATCTGTTACGTTTTCTGGTAATCTCAAGGCTGATGTTTTTCTGGTTGAAAATCAAGAATTGCTTGCACGTTATCGTAATGCTATCGGCAATCGCCCAGTTTGGGCAGCTGTTTCAACGCATGAAGGGGAAGAGGAGATTGCTTTTGAGGTCCATAAAATTGTTAAAAATTATTTGCCAGATTTATTAACAATTATTGTACCTCGTCATCCTGAACGTTCAGAAGATCTTATCAGAAAATGCGATAATAAGGGGTTAAGTTTTATTCGTAGGAGTAGAGACGTTGTTCCAAACATGAATACCGATATTTTATGGGGAGATACCATTGGAGAAATGGGACTTTTTCTTCGCTTATCGAAAGTTTCTTTCGTTGGTAAATCGTTATGTGGAAATGGTGGACACAATCCATTGGAATTGGCTTTGCTTGGTTCCGCTATTTTGACAGGGCCTCATGTTTCAAATTTTCAAGAGATGTTCAAACAATTTCTAACGCATGATGCAGCATATATGGTTCAAGATACAAAACAGCTTGCTATTCAGGTGTATAAGCTTTTAACAAATGAAACATTGCGGCAAGAAATGGTTGATAAGGCTCATGAAGTGGCAACAGGTATGGCAGGTGCACTTGAGCGCACATTAAAGATTTTAGATCCATTTTTACAACCCCTTGTAATACAAACGGGTTTACGTCAGCGTCAGGGTGGATATGCATATTAATGCGCCTCATTTTTGGTGGAAAAATAAAAGCTTTTTGCGTTTTTTATTAACTCCAATTTCATGGGGTTATGGTTATTTTTCACGTCGTTTTATGGCAAGACAGCCTCCCGTGATTGATCTTCCAGTTTTGTGTATTGGAAATTTTACATGTGGTGGTGCGGGTAAAACACCAGTTGTTATTGCTTTTGCCAAAGTGGCTAAAGAACTTGGTTTTGTTCCTGGTGTTGTATCACGTGGTTATGGTGGATCAGTTAAAGGGGTACATCTTGTAAATGAGAAATATGATACTCCACATAAGGTCGGAGATGAAGCACTTTTACTTGCACGGCATGCTTTTGTAGCTGTATCACCTAATCGTTATGCAGCGGCACAACGGCTTAAACAAGAGGGATGTAATCTTATTTTAATGGATGACGGATTTCAAAGTCGCCGTCTTTATATGGATTATGCGTTACTCGTTGTTGATGCGATGCGCGGTTTTGGTAATGGAGCTGTCTTTCCAGCAGGACCTTTGCGTGTACCATTAAAAACGCAGTTTTCTTTTATGGATAGTGTTTTATTGATTGGTCACTCCAATGCGCCTGATAATGTCGCTTTTCTTGTTTCGCGTACTGGAAAGCCTTTATATCGTGCTCATCTTAAAGCTAGTGCCTCTGATGAGGTTTCAGGAAAATCATTTTTGGCATTTGCTGGTATTGGCAATCCAGATAAATTTTTTAAATCTATTAAAGAATTGTCTGGTGATGTGGTGCAAACTTACATATATCCAGACCACTATTTTTTCACAGATAAAAATTTAAAAAGCCTTATACAAAAGGCTAAAATGCACAATTTATGGCTAGCAACAACAGCTAAAGATTATACCCGTATACAGACAATTCACATGCAAAAAGATTTGAAAAATCTTATTATCTTTGATGTGAATGTCGATTTTGTTCAAAAAGACTTCTGTCGTATGGTCCTTGAAGAGGTCATAACCCGCTTTAGAAAACGTTCCCTTGAATTTTCTTGTCTAAAAGGCAAAGGCTAAATTTATAGCTTTCGAGGGGTTATTTTTCTTTTGTTTTTAACAATTGCTTGAGATATGGGTTGCACTCAAGTTCGCGCTGATAGGAGATTTCACAACTAGCATATGCTTCTTGGCGGTGATGATTCCAATATTTTAAATCATCTATAGGGATTTTTTGCCCGCTAACAGCACAAATGGTATAGGTACCATATTCTATAATGTCATATCCGTTATTAGAATAATGAATTTTTGCTTCGCGTTCACCATTGGGAAACATGACAACTCCTTTTTACTTGATACAAGAGATACAAGAAAAGTGCCATAAAATATATTATAAAGTCGAGAGTTAATTTTAAAATATTTTTCTTGTAAAAATGATGAAGGGCTTATTTTCTGCCAAAAAGCCGTTCTATATCTGCCAATTTGAGTTCAATATAAGTAGGGCGTCCATGATTACATGTACTTGTATTAGGTATTGCCTCCATTTGTCGTAATAGTGTGTTCATTTCTTCGGGGCGTAAAAGGCGCCCTGACCGTATTGAGCCGTGACAGGCCATCGTTGCTGCAACATAATCAAGCATTGCTTTTAAATTATTTGTTGTATCATACTCAGCAGCCTCATCTGCGAGATCTTTAATAAGGGCTTGGACGTTGATCTCTCCTAACATGGAAGGTGTTTCACGCACAACAATTGCTCCTGGTCCAAATGGTTCTATTCCTAATCCAAATTTCTGCAAAGCATCTTTATGCGTTAAAAGGCATGTTGCATCCTCTTCAGAGAGTTCTACAATTTCAGGAATAAGTAATAACTGTGAAGGAAGTGGTTTGGAATAAAGTGCATTTTTGAGTGCTTCATAAACCAATCGTTCGTGAGCTGCATGCTGATCGACAATGATCAAACTATCTTGTGTTTGGGCGATAATATAGTTTTTATGGATTTGTGCTCTGGCGGCTCCTAATGGATAAGATAACTCTTCTGATGAAGATGTCGTGCTTGGAATGTATGCATCCCCACTTGGTGTATTTAAGCCCTCCATAATAGGAGCGGCATCTTCTTTTAAATCAAAAGAGTGAGTACTATCCAATGGTTTTTGGACCATTGAAGCACTGGTAAAATGATGAGGTTGTGAACTGTAAGAAGAGAACTGGTGCGTGTTCTTAAAACTGCCTAATGGTTGTTGTGCCAATGATTGTTGTGTTTGAAATGCAGCAAGCATTGCTTCAGAACGGGTTGAAGTAGGACGAATACCAGATTGCTGCAATGCTTCACGAATAGCTCCAACAATCAAACCACGAATTAATCCTGGATCACGGAATCGTACATCAGCTTTGGCTGGGTGAACATTAACATCTACCTCAGCAGGTGGGAGGTCAATAAAAAGAATAGCGACAGGATAACGATCTCGTGTCATGACATCAGCATAAGCGCCTCGGATAGCGCCCCATAGAAATTTATCACGCACGGGACGTCCATTAACATAAGCAAATTGATGAAGGCTGTTATTTCGGTTGAAAGATGGCAAACAGGCAAAACCTGTTAAGCGCACCGCTTCGCGTTCAGCATTCAGCGCAATGCTATTAGGGGCGAATTCTTTTCCCATAATCTGCGTAATACGTTGTAATTGTCCTTGAATATTATTTTCTGTAGCAGACAATTCCATAGATGTTCTGTCTAGTCCTGAAAGAGAAAAGCGGATATGTGGAAATGCGATAGCAATTCGCTTAATCATATCGCTAATAGCATTTGTTTCAGCCCGATCAGTTTTCATAAATTTTAATCGTGCTGGCGTGACAAAGAAAAGATCACGAACTTCAACAATTGTTCCAAGATTCGCAGCAGCTGGTTTGGGTCCTACAATTTTTCCTGCAGTAACGGAAATTTCAGCAGCGCTCTCAGCATCTTTTGTTCGTGAAATGAGTTTAAGTTTAGCAACAGAACCAATAGAGGGGAGGGCTTCTCCTCTAAATCCAAGGAAGCAGATATTGTGTACGTCATCGGTAATCTTTGAGGTACAATGGCGAGAAACTGCTAAAGTTAATTGATCTGCAGGAATTCCATAACCATTATCACTCACCTTTATAAAATTTTTTCCACCATTTGCTGTAATAATTTCAATGCGTGTTGCACCAGCATCAATAGCGTTTTCAACAAGTTCTTTGACAACATTTGCTGGTCGTTCAATAACTTCACCGGCGGCGATTTGATTAATAATATTTTCGCTAAGATGGCGTATAATCATAATAAATTCTAACAGGAATCTTAAGGGTTCTATAGAAAATTATGATAACATCATTTGCGAGACATTCAAGAATAAGAGAACATGAGAGGTATTATTTTTACAATACCTCCTATTTTATTTTATGTTAACAAGTCGGTTGGAAAAAACATAAAAATAGTTTTTATCACTTTAAAATAGCTTGCACCAGTTTATCATCTAGGTCAAAAAAGAAACAATGTAAAAAGGGAAGGCAATATATATGGCGCGTATAAGCGGTATTTTAGCAGATAGTGATATACAAGCTTTGATTGAGAATAACTTTCTCAAGGCTCAGTGTCCATTTGATAGATCTCAAATACAACCAGCAAGCCTTGATCTTCGTTTAGGGGAGAAAGCTTATCGTATACGTGCTTCTTTTATGCCGGGACCTGATACAAAAGTTTTGGATAAGCTTGAACGGTTAAAGTTGCATGAGTTTGATTTACGAGGTGGAGCCGTTTTGGAAACGGGGTGTGTTTATATTGTTCCTCTTTTGGAAAGTTTAG
This sequence comes from Bartonella sp. AA23NXGY, assembly GCF_042197165.1. Taxonomy (NCBI): domain Bacteria; kingdom Pseudomonadati; phylum Pseudomonadota; class Alphaproteobacteria; order Hyphomicrobiales; family Bartonellaceae; genus Bartonella; species Bartonella sp. AA23NXGY. The sequence goes on from NZ_JBHIRO010000005.1 coordinate 110,258, forward strand.
CTTTACCAGAATTTTTATCTGCTGTTGCCAATCCCAAAAGTTCTACAGGCCGATTAGATATTTTTACACGTGTCATTACGGATAATGCTCAAGAGTTTGATAAAGTTTGTGCTGGTTATCATGGTCCACTTTATTTGGAAATTAGTCCACGCACATTTCCAATTTTGGTGCATACAGGCTCACATTTATCACAGCTTCGGTTTAGAAAAGGGCAAAGTTATTTAAATGAAATAGAGTTGCACACTTTGCAAAGGCAAGAAACACTGATATCGGATGATTTTCCTAATATTAGTGTTGGTGGTATTGGTCTTTCCATTAATTTAAAGGGAGACGAAAACGGGCTTATAGGTTATCGTGGTAAACATCATACAAGTGTTATTGATATTGATAAACGTGCCGTTGCCCACGTTTTAGATTTTTGGGAACCTCTTTTTGATCGTGGTCAAAGGGAGTTGGTTCTTGATCCTGATGAATTTTACATTTTAGTTTCACGAGAGTCTGTTCATGTGCCTCCGCTTTATGCCGCAGAAATGACACCTTTTGATCCTTTAGTGGGCGAGTTTAGGGTGCATTATGCAGGCTTTTTTGATCCAGGATTTGGGCATAAGGAGGCGGGGGGAAAAGGAGCAAGAGCGGTTTTAGAAGTGCGGAGCCATGAAGTTCCTTTTATCTTAGAGCATGGTCAAATTATTGGCCGTTTGGTCTATGAGCATATGCTTAATCAACCATCAACCCTTTATGGACATGATGTTGGATCACATTATCAAGCACAGGGTTTAAAGTTGTCCAAGCATTTTAAATGAGTTGGGAACCACGAATTTTGATAACATGTATGCAGAAAGCGTATTTTAGATAAAAGAAAATTTTGTGCTTCGCAAAACCGGCGTCATGCATTCTATTTTTAATTTCCAAGGTTATCTCATCTCTTGCATTTGAGAGGGGATGAGAGGCATTTTTACTTCTTTTTTCAAGAGGTTCTATCTATACGAACTCCATTTATGATGTGCAAAAGAATAGTTTTGATTATTTCATCATGACAAAATTTACAATGAAAGAATTTTACTATATTCAATATGTTGTTCATATTTATGATAATAAATCAATAGGTTAATAAAATTCAATATAACAGTAGCTACTCACTTTTCAAAGTAAATATGCGAGATTGGATGCTGCAATTGACTCAATTTTTCTAGAGTGTAATAACCAGTATATTTTATTCCGCATAAAAATTATCCTTAAGCGTTAATAAATAAGTTTCACTCCAGTTTAGTAACAATTATTTTCAATAAACATTGTTCTAATTTTAGTAACTCATTTATAGCCTCAAGATATAATATTGCTAGAAAATTATTCAATTAAATATGAAGGTTTCTATTGGTATGAACATTAAAAGTTTTTATGCTTTATATGAATTAGGCACTATAAACTTTCATGAATAAGTAACAGATCTCAGTTTTGAATATTGATATAAGAAGATTTCTGCATGTATGCGACAGCTTTATTTCCAGTATTAATAAAGGATTTTTTCATCTTTTGGGGGAGATTATGATTTATACTTAATGACACTCTATATTCTTAATAACTGATAATGTAAGGATCTTTGGAGGGAGAAGCGACTTTAAATTATAACTAATTAAGCTACGGAGCAATCGCTTTCGAAAAGGGATTGCTTTAAAGAGAGTATAACATTTTAATTGCACATGAAGAATATATGAGTAGATACGTTATTAATGATACTTCATACTGTGAGATTTTAAATTTGGATAAGAGCAATAAAGACGTTGTTTTTATCAATTAGTTTTTTTAGAAAGTTGCAGTCTCTGTTGCTTCTATCTATTCAATAGAGTGCTTTGGGAGAATAGCGAATAGGTAGGTACATGGATTCGCTTTTATGCGTTTTAGGATGTTTTCTCTTTTCATTTAGAAACAATGGTGCCATCAATGATTATTTCTTCAACACTTGATTATCGTAAGGCAGCAAAGCGTCGTCTTCCTCCCTTTCTTTTTCACTATATTGATGGTGGGGCTTATGCTGAAGAAACGATGCGACGTAATTGTACAGATCTTCAAGCACTTGCATTGCGTCAAAGGATTCTAAGGCAAGTTGGTGAAGTTGATCTTTCAATCAAGCTTTTTGATCAGACACTTGATTTACCGATTGTACTTGCGCCTGTTGGGCTAACGGGCATGTATGCACGTCGTGGAGAGGTAAAAGCAGCGCGTGCCGCAGCGGCAAAAGGGATTCCTTTTACTCTATCCTCTGTTTCAGTTTGTCCTATTGCGGAAGTGCAAGAAGCGGTTGGAGGTGCATTTTGGTTTCAACTTTATGTTCTCAAAGATCGCGGTTTCATGCGTGATGCACTAGAACGGGCTTGGTTGGCTGGTGTACGCACGTTGGTTTTTACAGTTGATATGCCAATTCCTGGTGCACGTTATCGTGATGCGCATTCGGGAATGTCTGGTCCTTATGCTGGTTTACGTCGTTTTTTACAAGCTTTGACTCATCCATATTGGGCTTGGAACGTTGGTGTTATGGGGCGCCCTCATGATCTTGGAAATGTCTCTGCTTATCTCAAAAAGAAAATTGCATTGGATGATTACGTTGGTTGGCTTGGTGCAAATTTTGATCCATCAATTGGTTGGCATGATCTACAATGGATTCGCGATTTTTGGAAAGGAAAAATGATTTTGAAAGGTATTCTTGATCCAGAAGATGCTCGAGAAGCAGTAAAATTTGGTGCGGATGGTATTGTTGTTTCTAATCACGGCGGACGTCAGCTTGATGGTGTATTATCAACAACACGAGCATTGCCTGCAATTGCGGATGCTGTAAAGGATTATTTGACTATTTTAGTGGACTCAGGTGTTCGTTCTGGTCTTGATGTTATACGCATGATAGCACAAGGTGCGGATGCTGTTATGATTGGCCGTGCTTTTGTTTATGCGCTTGCAGCAGCAGGTAAGAAAGGTGTTATGCATCTCCTTGATCTTTTTGCCAATGAAATGCGGGTAGCTATGACACTGACTGGTACTCAGATAATCAAAGATATTACACGCAAGAGTTTAGTAAATATAGATGTTTTTAAGCAATGAAAGCAATATGTTATACTTCTTTCAGAAAAAGAAGGTCTTTTTATAGAGGAGCATAATTATATATTTTAAAAATATGTTGATAGTTAAAGTTAAATAGAAAAGATCAATAAGCTCCTCTATAAAATCACAGAAAATACTCAGTAACTACAATAATATTAAATATTATTGATAATAATAAACACGAAAAAAAACAATAATAACATTGCATACATATTTTATTTACTTTATTAAAATCTCATTCTACGGATAAAAAGGAACAAGTGCTGATATTAAAGGTAAAACAACTGTTGATATAGAAAAAATAGCTATAAATAATGCTGTGAGCATTTTTCCCTCCTGTATATAAAAAACATTAAAATATAATATATTAATTACTTCTTTTCCACATTGGCATAAAACGTAAATTTATAAAATCCATTTAGTTTTATTTTAATATAGAATAATATTAATTATTACACATAAATAAAATTATTAAAAATGTCAATATGTATTTATTTTAATCTATAATTATAATAAAAAATGTATCTAATAAATAATATTTCTATAATCTATATATTATTTATATTAAGTTCATTGGATAATATATTATATGGATATGATATTGTTTTTATGGAGTACGTTTTTAAGCAATGAAAAAATATCCGTACTATCTTTAAAAAAGCTCGTTTACTGAGAGCAAAACTGCGTGAATTAATATGCTTTTCTTTCTTATTTTCTTGTATTTTCAATGATTTATGATGTTTTTGAACTGGCAAGCATATTAGGAAGCAGTTGAATATTTTTTGTATAGTATGTCATTTCTAACACTATTTATGCGTTCTCGATTGATTTTATAACTTGTTAAAATATCCAGTTCATTTTTATTGCAGATGGGGATGGTGGGGGGCCTAATGATACAAATGGGCATAGAATGTTTTGTTCCATAAGCGATTTAACAATTGCATCTCCAAGCTTCTCCTTTGATACTATGCTCTTCATAGACAACAACAGATTGGTGAGATTGGCATAACTCTAGCACTGATCTATTATCTCAAAGTTGAATTGTTGGCACACTTGTAAGCGTTGGGATAACTTCATGTTTTTTGAATCTCTTTAGCAACATCAAGACAAATCTGAACAGTTTCTTCAGTAGCAAGTAAGAGAACATCTTTTCCTTTTTTAAACAGAGGTTTTGCTGATATCAATTTTTGAAGCATTTTTATGAATATTCATAACAGCACGCTTTCCTAAACCTATATAAATAGGTACAAGATTACTCAGAGTAGAAAGAATTACAGTTTCCATTTGATCGAATTTCTACTCGTAAGTAATTGGATAATATTTACTTTATCGCTGAATAAAAAAGAAAAGTTTTTCTCTCTTTAAATAGAGGATGGATTGTCATCTAGCCAATAGGGATAGTTTGCGAGAAATTTGTTCGATGCAAAACGACTTAACATTGCAGTTACTTTTTATCATTTGAAGCTGTGAAAAGAAGGCTAAGATAGATGAAAGAATGTAAAAAATGATGGATACATTTTAAGTTAAAAAATTATCATTCTGTTAATTCCACACCAGTTGCTGCTGATATTGGTAACAAAAGAAATTTGATCAAAAAAATATCAAAATTATTTGAGGACATTCCTCATGGCATGTAAACTAAACCTTTTTGTTGGTATGAGTGATATTTTCTTTGAACAGAAATTGATTCTATCTCCTGAAATCAGCAATAATCTCTCAGGTTATGTCGTAAACTTTTTAGGGATGTTACAACGCCACTATCGTCCTTTTATGAAAAATTTAGCATTTCAGATGAGCAGTTGTGAGGAATTTCAACGTTTAATACAGCAAGATCCAGAAACTCTCACGGATTTAGAACGGGCTTCAAGATTTTTATATTTACAGCGATTAAGTTTTAGAGGGAATGTAAATCGTACGATGAGAGTAGAAAACCATCGTAGCGCGCGGGGGGCTTAAGCCCTTCCAATTTGAATGCGTGCTAAAACTTATTTTCCACTGTTTAGCAGGTGTTAGCATTGAACATTTAGACTGGTCTGATTTTATTGTGCGTTATGATCGCCTAAAAATCTTGTTTTATCTTTCACCACTTTAATTGTGGTTTTGAAGGTTATTAAAGAAAGGATTTTTATAAGCGGGAGGACTATCAGCCGATGTCTAAGCTGCTTGCATAATAAGAGGGAGTTTTTTGTCTTTAAACAATATGCTAGAAATTCAAAAAACTTTAGTTAACTTTATAAAAGAGGTTACATCATCTTATATAGACTGCTCTGCAAATAACACAATTGCTGGTGAGGAATGGGGCATCACCAATTTTGATTTCTAAAAAAGAAACAATACGTATTAAATAGTCTTTAACTTTGCAGACTTTTTGAGAATCCTTTCAGAATCTTTTGAAAAAAGTGAACTGATAGAAGATATTTCTATCAAAATATAAAAACTTTTCTAACAAGTTAGGAATAAATATAAAAATATATATTAAATATAAAAACAGTACGATATGTAGGCAATCTGGGCTTTAGAAACAAGAATCAAAGCGTATAAAGATGCATAGAGGTGAGATTGAGACATATCATTTTTATGATTCAATAAAAAATAAAAATTAAAGAAAAAATTTTATATCAAAAATTTAAGGTGGTTTAAAAGGTGGATGGGCAATGCATGGAAGGATGAGTGAGAAGGTGAATTAGGGGAGAGTGATTTATAGATTATCAGTATCTTTGTAAAAGTATCTTCTCAAGATAAATATTGGGATGAAATAAGATTGTGGTTGAATGTTCGAAAAGATAATACGCGCTCTTAACTTTTCCGTTATACACATCACAATAAACGCCGTGAAAGACACGGTCCTATTACAAACTTTCTCTAAAAGCAGTACATGAGTTTACAAGCTATTACAGTAATATTTTAAAAGAAAGATTTTATTTCAGGAAAAAATTATCTTAAAATAGTAAAGCAATATTTTTCAAGAAATTGCTAGGCAACTTTTGAAAGTAAAAAAGCTAAGTTAAAAAATAAAAGAAAAAATGGTTATTGGTTTTCTCAATTGGAGTTGCATGTCATTTCCCACATAGGGAATTTACCTATAGAAAAATTAACAGCCAAGATTATTCACAATGTTTTCCCGCCACTTTAGCATGAAAAAGCAGATACAGTGCGAAAGTATTTTCCTTATCGTCAACATCATTATTATAATTAGGAAGCTGAAGCAACGTCATTTACAAATCACATAAAAGCCTTACCATTATTCATTATATAGCTCCGTAGATTGCTTTTCTTCAAGCATGCAAGCTTCTAGATGTTATTTTTGTTGAAAACAGAACCTTTGTGTATGATCAGTTCTTTGAACGACGATAGTAGTGCAATCCATAAAATCTTTTCTCATCTTCTTTTGATAGGATAACAAAGATGCCCATAGAATACATCAATAGACTCAATCATTTTACACAAACATAATCTGTTGAATCCTTTTGCTTCAACTCAGACATCTCCGTTACTCTAATTAAAACTAATCGACCACCAGAGTGTTTTAATCCTTTAAGTGCTTTTACTTTTAATCTGAATGTATCCACCTCTTTCAAATCTTTTCATTGATTGATGTTTCAGAGGAATTATATTTTTATCACTTTATTTTCCGTTTATCTCTCCAACCACATAAACGTTCACCTTGTTCGTTATGTTTTAAAATATCTCTCGCCAAATTTGGACTAATGACATTGATATCTTGTCGATTCAAATAAATTGGCAGCCATCCAATACAAGAAGTTCGTTCATTGGTCGCGCAACCAGCTAGAAAGCTTAGTGCGCACATCAGCATCACTTTTCTTATTAATTTCATTTTCTACCTCAAGCCGTGTTGTCGCTATCTTGAAATCTTCTTTTGTTTGCTTTTGCTTCTCAACTTTTTTCCCAAGAAAAAAGGCTTTGACTAAAGCTATAAGAAAAGCTGCTATGAGCGCTGACGTCATTGTCAGATATTTTTTTATCCATAAAATCATAGGCGGTGTTCCTGAAAACGTTTAGCAATGTATATCATAGCTGTACAAGCGGCTAAAACCATAATGCCTGCTAGAACCCATTGAACAGGACCATTTCCTGCAAAAAGACCTCCAAGCCCTGAAAAAGAACCTATGATTGGTGCAAGAGCTTCTACTTTGCAAATACCTGTTACGCCTTCTGGTTCTACTACATGATAATTGGGGGCAACATGAGCTCCTTTTGCCCATAATCCTGCTTCGGTTGCTCGGCGATTGACAAGACCTTGGATACGTTTTCCTCCTACTCTTGTCCATTTTTGCAATTCGGTTGGTATCGCTTCATATTCACCTTTATTAAGCTTTTTTAAAAGTGTAGAACTGCGAAATGCTGTGATTCCTACATTATAGCAAAATGATACTAATGCCGCGAATTGTTCATCGTTTAAAGGAACGGTAACGGCTTTTTCAACAACAGCTTCATACTCCCTCAAGTCCTGACAAAGGATTTTTTCAGCTTCTTTTTCCGTAATTTGCATATCTTTGTGAACGCTTGGGGCACCAGCAGCACTTGTATGTCCATAACCAATTGTCCAGACACCACCAGAATCTTCATAAGCTGATAAACGCAAGCCTTCCAATTGCTTAATCAATACAAGCCCTTCTTTTGATATTTTTCGCATTATTTTTACCTATAAAAAACTACACAAAGCAGGATATGAATTAAAAACTTACATCTACTCATTTTTAAGAACAGAACAGCGAAAGGGCATAATAAATTCAAAACATCCATAGTGGATTATTTTAAGATCCATATCATTTTTTTGAATAAAGGTTATGCTAAATACTATTCATTTCGCAGCAATTGATCTCCATCTAAAGACAATAACTTTATAATAATTCCATTTATAATCAGATAGATTTCACTCATAAATTCTTACATTTGATCCAGAATGATTTAGAAGAACTTTACTTGAAAAAACTTCAATAATTCCGATGACAAAAAGCATTTTTAACAAAAAATAAGAGACATAATAATTAATGAAATAATTAGGTGTTAATTTTTAAGTAATTTCAAAAGTCATAAATTGCACCACAGAATTTTTTTATAAAAACAAAAAAACATTATAATTTAATATTATATATCTAAAAATTATCTTAGAATCAATAAGACATATACATAACGTGTTATACATATTTAATAAAAAAATCTATAGTTAATTTAATTATTCTTTGTTTTTTTTCCTAATTGCTTAATTTCATTAAAAAATACCTTTATGAAGGATTTTAAATAAACTGTTATATAAAAAACATAATGAATGTTTCTCCTCTCTTACAGTCTGTTTCCAACTGAAACAATATATTAGTGGAGCATATTCAATATATAGACCAATGATATTTGATAGTTTTTTAAAGAATATTGTACTGTAATAAATTTGAACAAGTAGTTCGGTTTCATATATTTTCTTTTTCATATGAAGCATTTAGTGGGGCGTTCGGGTCCAATGATATCATCTTTGTCTGGTGTTGTATTGGCTACGTTTCCAGCAGCCTCTTAAACAAATCAATCAAGCTATTGAAATCTTTTTAGAGGCAATAGCACAAGAGACACAAAAGATTTTGACAAAAAGCTGCTTGACAATATAGGAAGCTCTCTCCTCCTAGCATCCCAGTCCATTCACATAACATAAAAAATAAAAAGGCAATGAGATGATATTTGATGATGGCAATAGATATGTAATAATACGTGAGTGTGCACAGCTTTTTAGTATATCCACAACAACGATTCGCAATTGGATGCTTCAAAGGGGGCCGGAGCCATATAAGCTAGGGTGAGTAGTGAGGTGGAGAAAGAAAGAGATTTTAGCATTTACTCCAGAGAAAAATACGGAGCAAATAACAACAGATTAGATAAAATTGCATAAACCCTAAAAGGTGGTCTGAAAATGGCTGTTTAAAGAAAAAATCTATATATTTCAATACGCTAAATACAAAAAGTGGTGCCGCATGCCGGATTCGAACCAGCGACCCCATCATTACGAATGATGTGCTCTACCAACTGAGCTAATGCGGCATAGGTTTGTAAGTCAATGAGACAAAACTAATTTGAGGGTAATAGCTAAAAGTACGTATAAAAGCAAGAATGCATTTTTTCAATAATTTATACATATGATAATAATTTGAAGGAGAATTATGTAAAAGTCAGAGGAAAGTATTCTTTGACCTTAATGCTATAAAATGCTTTTCAATTTACGATAGCACTTAAATTAAGAAGCTGGGAATGTAGATCTTTAGGATGAAAAATGGTGTCAAGATAACTTAGTAAAGATAAAAACATTTTCTGATTCTTAAGAAAGAAATTTGTTGCATAGAGTGATTGGGAAAATAAAGATCATCATAAACCTTTTATAATGTGCAAATAGATGAGTAGAATTAGTTGAGAAGTTACTTCTCATTTTTATGGGAAGAAAAAGGGAGGAGGATTAATAAAATTAATCACGTTTTTTATTTAAGAGGGAGTAAAAATCATGTCGGATGAAGATCGGCTGATAGAACTAGAAATGAAGCTAGCTTACCAAGAAAAATTCATTGAGGAACTTTCTCGAGAGGTAACTAATCAATGGAAAAGTTTGGATGAGATATCTAAAAAAGTTGATATTTTAGCGAGACGATTTTCAGATTTAAAAGAACTAGAGTGTTACTGAAGCTGTTATCTTACCATTTTCTCAATAGGGAGAAGGTGCGAAATATTTTTTATCACAATTGCAATTATTTACAGAGGAGTTTTTATTTCACGCATTTTGTTAGACTTGTAGAATAATTTTTATAAGCTTCTTCATTAATTTTAATAAGTTCCAATCTTATAAGGAGAGCTGATATTAGAAGACGTTTTTTTATGTGGGGTTTCTAGTACGAAAATTAAGAAAAGTTTTTGTAGAGTATTAAATAAGCAGCTATAGAAAAATATATGAACTGCAATATTTTAAGTTTTTTCTGTACAGAGTTTTCTTATAGATGGGAGGTAGATTTATTCGCTAATTTTTTTTAAATTGATACAAATTAAAGTGATGTTATCGTTATCTATAGAAATCATAAGTGAGCGCCTATATTTATAATGAAGCGTTTTAATTTTTTCTGATGATCAAGTGATCTTCAGTTGTTTTAATAGAGTGAGGGGTTTTAAGCGACATCGATTATGTTATAGTACAGAGGGCTCTAGAAGTTTTTTTAAAGATCAAATGTACTCTTCGTTATATGTATATGATATTTTGTGAAAAGGCTTTTGTTTTTCGTAATTTAAGATACAAAATACTATTGCTAAAGCACCAAAGATAGACCATGCGGGTAAATAAGTGAGAGTAATGCAAATTGAGGACAGAAAATCAGGCATTACCTTGCATAGAGATTGATTAAGGTGATAGATATCTGTTTGCAGAAGGCTTGTTAAAATTTTATTAAAGGGGGTTGTTGTCCAATGTGATGTGATTACAGAGTGTGCGTTATCAATGACCAATGCTATAATGGTTAGTGTAACGAAAATGAAGGACATTAATTTAAATAAAGGGTGGAGCATATTTTTTCTTAAAACTTCAACGGGACATACGTATAATGCACAAAAAAATAAGGAGTTGCATTATGATAAGAAAATAAGTTTACGTTTGTTTTGTGTTTTTTGAAAGAGGTGCCTAATTTTTCAATAAAAGTTGAGGTTAAGTTCAACAAAAGTAGTGAGGCATGATGTCTGAAAAAAAGCACGAGGAATTGAAGCGTAGCCTTCAAAATCGCCATATTCAAATGATTGCTTTGGGTGGGGTTATTGGGACAGGACTTTTTTACGGGTCAACCGAGGCAATTCAATTAGCTGGTCCCTCAGTTATTTTATCTTATCTTGTAGGCGGGCTTATTATGTATTTCATTATGCGAATGCTTGGTGAAATGTCAGTAGAAGAACCGTCTTCAGGAGCATTTAGTTTTTTTGCTTATAAATATTGGGGGAGATTAGCTGGTTTCATAACAGGTTGGAATTATTGGTTTCTTTATATTCTTGTGAGTATGGCTGAACTTACAGTGATAGGGTTTTACCTTGATCATTGGATTTTGATTGATCATTGGAAGACATCTTTCATTGTTCTTTTATTTGTTACATTTGTTAATTTGTTTAATGTTCGTTTTTATGGAGAATTTGAATTTGCTTGCGCTTTGATCAAAGTGGCTGCTGTTATTGGTATGATTATTTTTGGAATTTTTCTCATTGTCACTGGACTAGGGGAAAATCAAGCGAATATTCATTATCTTTGGGACCATGGCGGTTTTTTCCCTTATGGAGCAGTAGGGGTTGTTTTAGCAACTTCTGTAGTAATGTTTTCTTTTGGAGGAACGGAGCTTATTGGTATTGCTGCTGGAGAGGCATCTAATCCACAAAAAACAATTCCAGCGGCTATTCGTCAAGTTATGTGGAGGATTATAATTTTTTATATTGGTTCTATCAGCATTATTATGATAATCAGCCCTTGGAATATGATTGGAAAAAATGGTAGTCCTTTTGTCACAATTTTCGAGACTATAGGAATTCCTGCTGCTGGTCATATTTTGAATTTTGTGGTGATTATGGCTGCTATTTCTGTTTACAATAGTGGCATTTATTCTAATGGCCGTATGCTTTATAGTTTAGCTGTACAAAAAAATGCACCACATATTTTTAGTAAACTGAGTGCTGCTCGTATTCCTTATATTGCTATCCTTTTTTCATCATTATGTACGGCGTTGATTGTCGTTGTTAATGCTCTTATTCCTGATAATAGTTTCATGCGGATCATGGCTCTTGCAACTGCAGCAGCAGTGATTACTTGGGCTATTATTGTTATTGTTCATTTGAAATTTCGCAATGCCCATAAGAACAGAAAGGGCGATTTTATTTATGCGTTTGGTTTATATCCTTACGCTAACTATCTTTGCCTCTGCTTTCTTGCTTTATTATTTTGCATTATGTTTGTCAGTGGTTTTGGGAAAAATGGATTGATGACTCGACTTTTTGATATGATAGGAATAAGCGTGCCTTTCCTTGAAGCATATATTCCTGTACAGATGCCTGATATGAGTTTGGCAGTCATTATTATTCCTCTATGGTGCTTGTTATTACTTTTAGGTTATAAACTGAAGCGATAGAGAAAGAAGAGCTAATAAAAGGGATTGATTGGAATAAGCCTTGGGGATTATAAAATTTGATGAGGTAACACAAGTTTTTGGTGATTTGTGTGTTTTAAGAAATATTACTGTACAGCTTACCGAAAGACGAGTTGCTATTATAGGTGCGAATGGTTCTGGAAAAAGTACATTTGTTCGCCTTATTAATGGGCTCCAATTACCATCTCATGGTTTTGTAAGCGTTGATGGGCTTGATACCAAACGCGATGCAAAAGCAGTAAAGCGTAAAGTTGGATTTGTTTTTCAAAATCCCGATAATCAGATTGTTTTACCATTAGTTGAAGAGGACTTATCCTTTGGTCTCAAAAATTTAAAGCTTAATAAAGATGAAATTAAGGAGCGTGTAGATGAAATTTTACAGCGCTATGAACTTCAAGATTTCAGAAATCACGCTGTCCATTTATTAAGTGGTGGGCAAAAACAACTCGTTGCTATTTCTAGTGTAGTTGCAATGAAACCAGACTACATTATTTTTGATGAGCCGACGACATTACTTGATTTGCGAAATAAGCATCGCGTTACGCAAGTGATAGAAGAATTACCACAAACGGCAATAGTTGTATCGCATGATTTAGAGTTTTTGAAAAAGTTTGATAGAGTGCTGGTTTTTGATAAGGGGGAGATAGCAATTGATGAAGTACCTTTTGTTGCTATAAAGGAGTATATAAGAAGAATGTCATGATCGGTTTATATATTCCGAGGGATACATTTATTCATAGGTTAAGTCCTGGAGTTAAGTTATTATTTCTTACGGCCTGTGGAACTTTTATAATAATGGTTTCTTCCATAGCGCTTCTTGGTTTATTTTTGTTGTTTGTCATCTTATTCTATAGAGTCGCCAAGATCCCTTTCAAAACTGTGATAAAGCAATTTAAATCGATGGGATTGCTTTTAGTTCTTCTATTTGTATTTCAAACTATTTTTAGCGGTTGGCTTACGGGGGTTGAGGTCATATTACGTCTTGTTATCCTCTTTTCTTTATCATCAGTTATTTCATTCACAACAAAAGTGTCAGATATGGTGGATGCAATTGAAGCAGGCCTCCAGCCCTTTCGTTGTTTTGGTATAAATCCATCAAAAGTGAGTATGGTTATCTCTATGGCGATCAGGTTTATTCCTCTTTTGAGTGAAAAGTTTAATGAGGTACATGAAGCACAGCAAGCACGAGGACTTAATACTAACATTGTCGCTCTTGCAATACCTTTAATTATACGGACTATAAGAATGGCGTCAGAAGTGGCTGAAGCATTGGAAGCGCGTTCTTATGATGCTGATACTATTGATACAGCATCTCGTAATAATCAGAGTTTTTATAGTAAAAAAAAGAAGAATTAAATGAATACAAAAGATTTAGTTTATATTGCTTTATTCGCTGCTATTTATGCTATTTTGGGCCTTTTTCCTTCTATTTATCTTCCTTTTCTTCTAGGGGTACCTATTACAGCTCAATCGATGGGACCGATGCTAGCAGGGTCTATTCTTGGGGCAAAAAGGGGTGCTTTAGCGTCACTCCTTTTTCTTGTTCTTGTTTTGATTGGATTACCTCTGTTGCCTGGTGGTCGCGGTGGGATCAGTGTCTTTTCAGGAATTGCAAGTGGTTATTTAATAGGTTTTCCATTTGCCGCATTTTTTATTGGTTTAATGGTAGAGTTGTTTTGGCAGCGGTTAAATTTTATAACATTATTTATGATAAATACTTTTGGTGGCATTGGGATAGTTTATTCTTTTGGTGTTCCATGGACAGCGTATATGATCAAAGTTTCTTTACTGAAGGTTTTAATGGCTTCATCAGTTTTTTTGATAGGCGATTGTTTAAAAGTGTTGATTGCATCCTTTATTGCACTCGCGATTAAAAGATCTGTTCCTCTCATTCATTCAAAGCATAATAACTAAAATAAATGTATTATTTTGTTATATTGTTATTATATAATATTCATATATCACTATTATTGAATTTAAATATAGTAATTTATGATGTAATTAAACATTGTAGAATCTAATATGATTCATATAAGTGATGTTATTAAAATAAATTATTATAGTATTTTTCTCTATATCTAAGGCATTTAAAGTGTACTTTTATAAATATGATACTTTTTATTAATTATACAACAATAACGAAAGCTTTTCCCTAGTGAAGGAATAATTCAGTGAATACAAAAGATTTAGTTTATATTGCTTTATTTGCCGCTATTTACGCTGTTTTGAGTCTTTTTCCTCCTATTTATCTTCCTTTTTTGCTGGGTGTCCCTATTACAGCTCAGTCTATGGCTCCGATGTTAGCAGGCTCTATACTTGGAGCGAAAAGGGGAGCTTTAGCATCACTTCTTTTCCTTGTTCTTATTGCGATTGGGTTACCTCTATTGCCTAGTGGTCGTGGTGGAATTAGTGTTTTTTCAGGAGTTACGAGTGGTTATCTGATTAGTTTTCCATTTGCTGCATTTTTTATTGGCTTTATGGTAGAATTATTTTGGCACCGGTTAAATTTTATAATATTATTTGTGATAAATACCGTGGGTGGCATTGGGATAGTCTATTCTTTTGGAATACCATGGGTGGCTTATATGACACAGGTCCCTTTGCTGACAGTTTTAATAAGTTCATTAGGTTTTTTTGTTAGTGGTTTCTTGAAAGTGCTGATTACATCCTTTGTAGCGTTGACCATTAAAAAAACCGTTCCTCTCATTCATTCGGAAAAAGGGGCAGTTTTGTACTGAAGAACAAGTTTTTCCAAATGTATGTAGATTAAAAAGCACTACGGAATATCATTCTGTTTTGTTTACTTTTTTATTGGTATTTTTATCTGCATAGCTCTCAGAGGTAGCCATACAAAAATTGAATGTTGCGGCACCAAAATTCTTTTTTCTTTCAGGAGCAGCTCTCAAATAGCCAATTAATATCATTTTATTCAACATGCTTGTAAGTTTTATTCGATTTGCATATTATATGCATAAAGGCTTAGAATAATTTATTATTTTTTTAATATTTTTAGTTAATTAATCACTAATTTTTAAATTATATTAATTGTACAAAAACATGGATAATTAAGTGTTCATCTAAAACTCTTGATGTATATAATACCCTTATAAATGTATTAATATAAGGTATAAAAATGAGATTTGAATGGAATGAAGCTAAAACAAAAAGTAATCTTAGAAAGCACCGTGTAAAGTTTTGAAATAGCTGCATATGTTTTTTCTGATCTATTCTCCATAGCTAAACAAGACCGTGTTGAAAATGGAGAGTATGGTTAGCAAGCTTTAGTGCTTGTGGAGTTTTTTTATTACTATTCGTAGTGCATACTGTCCATGACGATAAAGATGGCATAGAGGTAATCCGTATTATTTCAGCACAGAGAGCCAACTCGAAAGAAAAGAAACGTTATAAAGAAGAAAGTTCGTTATAAAATCGAGGTAGGTAACTTATCGGCTTTGACAGATGAACAGAGAGTTGAAATTGATAAATTGGCTGTAATGTCGGATAGTGCAATTGATCATAGAGATATTCTGTCACTCAATGATGAGTTCTGGAAAGACGCCGTTTTCAATCCATTCTGTAAACCCATGAAAACTGTCACAACTGTGCGTGTGGATTCAGACGTACTAGCGTGACTTTAAAAGTCAAGGGAAAGGATATCAAACGCGGATTAACGCCATTTTACGTGATGCCATGCTTTGTTCAATGCACTGATTTCTCCTCCACTTAAAAGCAGGGAAGGGGGAGCCCATATTCTAAAAATCTAACTAGCTCTCACTGCAGAGTTCTCTAAAGTTCGTATTGCTTTTGCAATTAAAATTTTATAGCCTTAATTTTCAGCCAAACGATTCTAAATGACCCAGTATATTTGCGATACACTACACTCACATAGTCACTAAGATAACTTAGGCAACATCTACCACCCGATAAGACTATAGACATTGTAATTATGTTAATTTTATGAATACCCTTAACTTTCTTTCTTATAAATATAAAATAGATCCAGCCTCAGAATTAGTTAATATCAATGATGCTGATAAATTTTTAGAGGAAGGAACATACCGTTTTAACCGTGATAATCAATGTGTTACCTTAATAATTGAAAAGTTTTCTGTGAACTCGAAGATCTGCTATTGGATTTATGTTTTAACGGGAGAAAATAGTCCTTATAATCCCCAAGTGATTGATTCTGAAAATGACTTTCAGAATATTCCTAACCCACGTCCTAGAAAATATGTTGAACAGAATAAGCAATATTTTGGAATTTTGATTCCTATAGAGTTAACACTTTTTTCTTCAAATAAAGAGTTAAACAAATTCTTGCAGCTACACTACAAAAAATCTTTTCCCCCGAAAACGATTGATATCTCACCTGATATTGTTGGTAAGGAAGAGTTCGAAAAAAAATTGCTTTTAATTAAAGAAATAAAACTGAAATATACACAACCAAAACAACTAGATTTTTTTGCAATGCAATCAGAAGACAACTTGCTAAAGATGGCTAAACTTTTGTTGGGTGAATTTCCCACGGATGATTATTCTGAAATGGAACTTGACTTGGGTATCAAATTTAAAGAAAAAAATAATTTAAAGAATTATTTTTTGAATCTTTTTAAAAAATATAAATTAAATCCAGCATTTAAAAACATAAGTTTTGTTGGAAAGACACATAATAATTTTGATATAATATTTAATACTGAAACTTTTCAACATAAATTTGCTATTAAAACGAGTAAAAATGATAATGGTATGTATAATGAAGGTCATATAAAAGAAAAATTAAAGCATGAAATCGTAAGTTTTACTGTATCTATTTAATAGAGCACTGTAGCGTGTAAATAGATATATTTATTAAACTGCGTGTACGCAACATAAGGAAGAATACACAGAATAAAAAAAAGTACCAAATTATAATATTTGAATATCCAAGAGCAATATCTAAGTACCAAAGTATGGTATCCAATGAAAAAGAAAACTTGTGCTCCACGTACTTAGAAATGACAGGCAAAGAAACAGTTTCTTTATAACTACTTGGGAAAATTAAAACGACAAGCGCTAAAATTATTAACTTTAGGAGACTGTGCATATACTGATGTAACTCACATGTTAATTTCTTCCAACCTGTTGTATTGCCGCATTTATATTGTGGGTTGTTTTGCAACTCAGAAGGGATATTAGAATTGCATAAAATTGCAAAAACAGTTGTTACGATCACCAAAGAAATAGACGCGAATGTCAAAATACCCTGAATAAAGTCAAGATTTTTTCTTATTCCTAAAAAACATAAAAATATAAAAATTATAACGCCAAACAAGGCTTTTCTCTTCTTATCTGTAAACATATTTATTTCCTGTGAAAAAATTATGATTCAATTTCTTAAATTATTTTCTGATATAAAAACACAAACTACCTTTTAGTCTTTTTAGCATTTGCTTTTCTTTTAATAGCAATGTCTTCTACTGCATCCAGTTGCTTTTAATATTTTAGTTAACCTCGTCTATGATTTATCTATAGTTGATGATAGCTTTAAACACAAAGCTCCATAATTACAAACTCTTGCTTGCATTTTGATACCCAAATCCACCTTTCAAAAAAGCCCATCGCACTGGCAATCCTTTCATAAAGATTAAAGAAAAGCTCTGTTATTTCAAAAGTACACGAAAGGGAATCATAATTGCCGCAACATTTTTTGCGCTGATGCTGGCGACTCATGTTTTAAAAAACAAATATTTTGAAATTCGTGTATCCTAAAATCCTTAATTTGTATTAATGGATTTATTTACTTTATAAATTTGATACTATAGAGCCATTTTGGCTTCTAGAAATATATTGTACATTAAAAAAACTTTTTAATCACTCTTTAAATGCATATCCAATCCAAAAGTGATCAGCACTTTTCACTATTTTGCTATTTTTTAGAAATCTATTTTAAATTCTCCTGTCATTAGTTCATGAAGAGTTTTGGCTCGTGAAAGAAGATCTTTTTCAATCTCTTCACAATACTTAGAAAAATCTGTTGCTCTTGGAATGATTTTTTTAGACATGCTTTCTACGTTGCTCTGCAAAATGCGTTTAAAGGACTCTTTCAAAATCAATAAGGAAATACCTTTGAGTTCAGTTTGATAAGCTTGAGAAGAGGTGTTATCGTCCATATCTTTTCGCTTGTGGAAGCTACCACAAGAGAACAAGCGAAAAAAGTATTAGAGATATCATCATTTGAAGCTTTTACAGCAATAAACCTGTGAAGCCATATGCAAGTCTCAAGTGCATTTTCTTCATTCGGTTTTTGTTTTTAATTTTCCATACAACACACTGCTATTTCAGGCTATTACTTTGGGTTGATTAAGATTTGTAAGGAAAGTTGATTAGCAAGCAGTTAAGGCTGAATTTAAAGACTGGGATTATAAAGCCCAAGGGCTGACAGAAGCCGGTGCGGCTCTCGTGGCATTGGCTGTCACGGCGGTTACGGGTGGAGCAGCCTCGGGCGCTGCCAGTGCCATTACCGGTGCTTTGGGGCTTGGCTCTCGAGCACCGCCATGAATGCGGCGATACAGGCTGGTGTCCAAGCGCTGATTAACAAAAGCGCTGTGGCTCTTGTCAATAATCGCGGCAATATTGCCGGCGCCTTGCATGAGCTTGGCTCTTCAAAGAATGTTCTCAGCATTGTCTCGTCGATGTTGACGGCGGGCTTAACCAGCCAAATAACGGAAATGGCAGGTGTTGGACAATCTTTGCCTAAAACGGCTCCTTTTGTCGATCGTATCGCCAGTGAAGCGGAAAAGAACCTGATCAAAGCCGCCATTGGCACGAGCGTTCAAACGGCTCTTGAGGGTGGCTCTCTTGACAAGAACTTTTTTAACAATCTGCGCATCGCCCTGTCTGATACGGTTGGCAAATCGTTGGCGGAAGAAATCGGTACCGCCAAGGCTGAAGGCAAAATAGACACGGTCACGCAGATCGTTGCCCACGCCGGTCTTGGCTGCTTAAAAGGCGCTGTTGCGAGCGGTGCTTGCTCTGCCGGTGCTGGGGGGTGCTGTGGGCGAAGCCACAGCCATGCTCCAGTTTCAATTGTGGGTGCAAGGCATTGTGAAAGAGGAAATGGGGGATCTAAACGGTCGCACCCCAACTGCGGAAGAGGAAGCGCGTATAAACGCAAAGATTGATGCGCAGTTTGCTGACTTTAGAGATCACACCATTGATGTCGCACGGGCTGCCGGGGGCGTTGCTGCTGCCATTGCCGGTAGCGATGTTGATGCCGGTGCCGATGCCGCAGGTAATGCCGCTGCAAATAACTACCTCAGCAGTGCTCAACAAGCTCAGATGGAGAAAGAATTAAAGGAGTGTCCTGACTTTTTATGTGCAGCAGAAGTGTCTGCGAAGTGGACTGCGATTAGTACAGGGCAAGATATAAGCTTTGCGGCAGGTATGGTAGCTGGTGTCCCGGCTGAAATATACGATACGGTTGATGGTTTTTTGCAAATAGCCAAACATCCTAAAGAGACTTTGAAAGCGCTCAAAGATTTTTTCAGCAGTGGTGAGATTTTGGCGACAATTGGTCGGACCCTTGGACAGTCCTATGTAGATCGCATTAATAAAATGGAGGAGGAATATGAGCGAGCTGGTGCTGGTGGTTCCTTTAATCCTGGACTTGAATTTGGAAAATTATTGACTGAAACAGCATCCCTAATGACAGGAGTTGCTGGAGCAGCCAAGGGAGGCATAAAGCTTGGCGAAAAGGCTTGGATTAAATTCATGGCTAGGAAAGATTTTGCCCAATTCGCTTCCAAGAAAAATCTTGCAGAACTTGCAGCTCAAGGAGATCCTGACAAATTTGCGGCGAGGAAAGAACTGACCAAACTTGCTGCTAAAGAAAAAAAGCTTTGGTTAAAAAAGAAACCCACTAAATTTACCGATAGCAAATTTGGACAGACTAACAAAGCCTATCAGAGAGATGATTTGTTTGATCCTGACAGAATTTCTAAATGGACAGTAAACAAAAAAGAAGTGTGGGGCACCAATGTTGAGAGAATGGAAGCAGGAAGAGCACCGATAGGATTTGATGGAAGGTCTGTTGAATTGCATCATTTATCACAAACGCCTGAAGGGCCCATAGCAGAAATGAGCAGGGAATCTCATAACAAATATAATTCCGTGATTCATGCTCCTTCCAAAACACATCAATCGCTTATAGAGAGAGACAAGTTTGGTAATTGGAGAGAGGAATATTGGAAGGAACGTGCTAAAGGGTATAGAGAACAAACAATAATTTAGGAGGAATAATCGACATGAAATGGAGTATCATAGGGATAGATTTTGACAGATGGGGACAGGAGCACCGGCAGTAATTCTCTACGGTTGATGAAAAGAGAAAAAAGAAACTTATAAAATAATTTATGGAGGATAATTGATGAAAACCTATACCTTAGATGATGTTGTAGAATTAGTTGATAAATATAATGATATTATCAATTTTCGTACTGAAGAAAATGCGGCTGATGATCTACGGATTGAAAAGGCGGAGAAAGCTCTCGATTTGCAATTCACATCTTCTTATAAGAGCTTTTTAAAAAAATATGTAGGAGGAGAAATTGGTGGTGAAGAAATCTTTAGCCTTTATAAGGAGTGTGGAGCAGATATCCCTGGTGGTGATATTGTTTTCCAAAACTTAAATGATAGAAGAGATGGTTTTGCAACATCAGAACAGCTTGTCGTGTGTTACGCTGATTTTGATGAAATTTTTTATTTTGATTATACGCAGTTTCGGGATGGAGAATGTCCAATCTATGTTATGTATCCATTGGATAATTGCGAATATTACGCCAGTAATTTTTATGAATTCCTTTGCAAAAGAATTAAAGTACACGCGGGAGAAGAGATACTTGATGGTGACCAACCGATTGAAAAGACTGAGAACACTCCCACTCCGCAACCTATCCCTTTTTACAAGAGTTTTTGGAAAAAACTATGTAAGAGGTGAAATTGATAGAGGGAATATGGAGCGTTTATAACGCAAGTTTTGAGGATCATCTATGAAAACCTATACCTTAGCTGATGTTGCAGTACTAGTTGATAAATATAACGATAGTATCGATTTTGGCTCTACAGATGAAGTAGTTGATGATGCACTGATTGAAAAAGCAGAGAAAACTCTTGGTTTGCAGTTTACGTCTTCCTATAAAAGTTTTTTAAAAAACTATGGAAGAGGGGAAATTTGTGGTGAGGAAATATGTAGCGTTTATGATACAAACTTTGAGATTGTTCGTAGTGATGATATTGTTTATAAAAACTTAAATTATAGAAAAAATGGTTTTGCAACGCCACAACAACTTATTGTTAGTAGAACCGATTTTGGAGAGACATTTTTCTTCGATTATTCTCAATTCCAGAATGGAGAATGTGCACTCTATTTTGATTTTTCACCCAAAGATCCACAATATTATGCAAGTAACTTCTATGAATTCCTCTGTAAAAGGATTACAGATAATTTGAAGTAAATTTCTTTGTATGGTGGTTTTATTTTCAAATTGCAATGTTAAACCACCATTATTTTTTTTAAATGAGAGAAAATTAAAATCAATATATTTCAATATGTTATTATTTTAATGATACAACCTTTTAAATAGTAACCCATAAATTCAACTAACAATATATATTTGTCAGTTATGTGTCAGTAAATTGAACTGACAAAATAGATTATTTTAGTGAGTGATTAAAACATGTCTTATGAAAAGCGTATGATCCTGTAAAGCCTTTCAAAAGATAGCTTGTAACTCATATGAAATGCTATCAAGATCATTATAGTTATGAGTTTTGAAGGGGTTTTGAGTTTTGAGGGTTGCCCCTTTTAGATAAAAAAACGATAAAAAGTAAAAACGTTATTTTTCAATAGGTTAAGATTTTACAGATCTTAAAAAAACAACTCATATTGATAACACAACCTATAAATTCAACTAATAATATACGTTTTGAGGGGGGTGACGGTTTTTACACCTTCAAAACCTATAAGCAAAATGAATATACATAACTCTCTTTAAACAAAGCTTTTGATAACAATAAAGCACTCATTTTAGATTACGGTATAATCTCTTAAAGGCAATGTAAAAAAATCTAATTCACTTTAAGAGTGGATTTCTTAAATTTTGCAAAACAATCTAAAAAAATTATTTAAAAGTTCAAATCGTATCTTTAATTTGAATTATAAATACATTATTAGACTTTTGCATTAATCAAAGGTTTATGATGATGAAGTTTTTTATTTTACTTTGTTTGTTAATACTCACAGCTTGTGGTCCTATAACACATTTGAACGGAATTGTTGATCCAAACTACAAGGGACGATTTCAAACGAAAAAGGTGGTCATAGGAGGTGTTGGCATGTCTATTTCTGAGCAAAAAGAACTTGAAGACACCTTTGAGAAATCCCTCGTTAAATACAATGTACAGATATTGAGAGGATTAGAACTTTTCCCTCTAACTCGTAATTATTCCTATAACGAGAAAGAGGAAATTATAACAAATAAAGGCGCAGATGCACTCCTAATAGTTAGCGTTGATAATCGTGCTATATCACAGACGTATATCCCGCCAACATATCATCCGGGAACCTCTACAAGTACTATTTCGGGATTTGGAAACTTTGCTACCATAAAAACTGAGACGACACCAGGTTATGTGACCGGTGGATATAATATTAGTAAGCCCGCCATAAGTGTTAGTGTTTATCTTATTCACCATACAAAAAACAAAGAAACCATATGGCTAGCAAAAGGCTATAGCGATGGAAATGCTTTTGCATCATTTTCTAATCTCATAGTAAGCGTTGCTGAAACAACTGTTGAAAAACTAGCCAAAGAGGGGCTTATAGTCCCAAAGTAGAGTTAGGAAAATAGCAGCATAATCACGAATTTTAGCCACAAGGTCGATGTTAATAAAGCTATCATTTTAGATTACGGTATAATCTTTTAAAGGCAATGTAAAAAAATCTAATTCTATTTAAGAGTGGGTTTCTTAAAAGTCTTAAAGCAATCCAAATAAGAGTATCTAAAAGTGCAAATGATTTCTTTTTAGAATAACGCATATAAGCACTCTTTTTAAAGATTGTATCTAATCAACTTAACAAGAGAGGTATAGATTATGGTTATAAGACTCTATACCCCTTGTGAGTTTAGCAAGCCAAGTCTATTCAATTTCTTTAATTTCTAGTTTTGGTAGGTTCTTAACGATTTTCATTGTCTCTAAACTTACGGTAATAACCCTCTGAAATAACTCTAGAGGGTAAGCAGGGTTGCCAACGGTTTCAACAGCATAGCGATTGGCATCATTCACAATACCACTCTTTTTATCAGTCTTTACACATTGACGCTCCATAACCCATTCAAGAGCGGGTTTACCATTAACGATATACTCATAAGCTTCAAGAGGAATATCTGTCATGATGATATTGCTATTATAAAAAACAGTCTATTTATCCTTTTCCTTACTATTCCCAGAAAATTTCATTTCAGTCACGTAATAGAATTTTTCGGGATTAGAGCTCTCTGTAACTTTTGGATTACCCTTTTTAAAGGTCACTGGATAAGGCTCTACAGTTTCATAATTCACGTGCAAATGACCGAGTTCACGCCCTGCTGTTACAAACTTCCAAAAGTCATCAGCACTCTTTACACACGGGATACGAGGCAGTTCTTTAGAGAGGTTATCAGCATAACGAGAGCGATAATCTTCCGAATGAAGTAGACCGTAAACATAATAGAATAGATCATCCTTAGTAATTTTTTCATTAGGATAAGCAGCTTTAAAATGTGCTAATCCTTCATCCGTAATGGCATCATGCCTCTGTAAACCAACTGTTTTACTTTCTTCTGTAGAATCCGTAAATAAATGGGATTGTTTCTCTCTTTTACTTTTTGGGACCGTACTATCTTCATAAATATAGCGTGGAAAGCATTGTCCATTTTCTATCACCTGAACATCGGGCAGAGCCGTAGTCATAAGCACAGAAAAGCCTCCCATTGCTCCTATGCCTGTAACTTGTATGATTTTATTTTCAACCGCTTTCTCCATTGGGAATATACGCGGCGTTTGGTAAACTCTCTCATTGAAAGTACGATTATAATAAAGCCACTGTCGTGTAAAAGGGCGATATAAACTTTGCATGAGGCATGCATCTTCGAATTTAAGAATTTTTCCTCTTACCAATTCTTGTTTAACATTATGGCTCCAGCTAATCTTGCTCTCATCTGCATTGATGAAATTGTTTACAGCATTTGCACGTATTTTATGATCAGCATGTGGATAGGCATCATTAAAACGTTCTACTTCGCTATTATAGAAAGTAATCATATTATGCATATTATTTTCTAAAATCTTATAGCTTGAGTTATATGCCCAAGCATCACGGTTTGTTTTTAGACCACAGGAATAAATTTTAAAGAGCTTTTTATCATGTCCTTTTTTAACACCTATAGCTAAAAATTTTTTAAAACTGTCATCACGTTGCTTTATCCAATCCCCATGCTTATCCGGTGTAATTATTTGCCAACCTTGTTTACTTCGTGTAATACCATTAATGCTTCCAAGGGATTCAATCATTGTAAGCTTTTCTTGCCTCGTGAGATAGTCTCCAATATCACGAAAATATATCTTACCACGCTGTTGTGCATTTGGATTTTTTACGAGAATGGAAATCGCTATAGGGGCTCGAGATCCAGAACCAAAAATTTTACCACCTTCTTTGCGAGAAAGTTCTCCAGAAGTTCGTTGGTTACCCCGTAAATGGAAAATATAAAGGCTGCTAAATTCCTCAACTAGACACTTGCGTAAACCATCCATAGATTTTGTATCTATAAAACTTGCATTTGTAACAAAACCAATCACACCACAATCTTTTATACGGTCACTTGCCCAGCGAATGGCACGAATATAACTATCATAAAGATTTCGCATAAGGCTTGCTTTAGATTGAGCGGCGTAAGTTTCACCAATACGGTTATTTAATATCGGATAAGGCGTATTCTTTGCATTATCATTAGCACTTTTTTGACCAGTTGAATAAGGAGGATTGCCAAAAATAACTTCAATATTGAGATTTTTCTGAAGTTCTAAATATTCACTGTTTTCCTTTAATAGACGTTGTATTAGATCTTGCTTTTTTAGCGTCTGAAACGTATCAGTCAAACCAATATGCTTGAAAGGGATATAATTTCCTTTCATAAGACCATGATAGGTTGCTTCGATATTAATGGCTGCTATGTAATAGGCTAGCAAGACAATCTCATTTGCGTGGATATCATAACGGTATTTATATTCCATATCCTCTGGTTTGATGAGATTGGATTGTAATAGCCGTGTGATAAAGGTCCCAGTACCCGTAAAAGGGTCAAGAATAGAAACACCACGTGATCCTAGACTTTTTCCAAATTCATGACGCAACACATCATCAACAGAATGAATGATAAAATCAACAACCTCAATGGGAGTATAAACAATGCCTAATTTTTCTACTGTACGCGGAAAAGCATAACGGAAAAATTCATTGTAAAGCTCTACAATTAAACTTTGTTGTGCTTCAAGAGTGGTAATTCCACGCGTGTAAAATTGTACACTCTTAGAAATATTTTTGAGATCTTGAGATTCTTCTTTAGGAGTAACTTTATCAAGGGCATTGAGTACACGTTGTAAAGCGCAAGATACGGGATTTTCTTGAACAAACTGATGCCCCTCAAATAAAGCATTAAAGACTGGACGCGTCACAAGATGTTGCGCAAGCATTTCAATCGCATTTTGTTCGGAGATAGTTGTATTTAAATTACTACGTAATTCGGTCATAAAATCATTAAACACCTGCCGTGTTTCAGTTTCTGATTTCGTCAAAACCTCAGTTAAGCGTGTGATATGAGTTTGAGCAAGATCACCAACATTTATTGCCCATTTTTTCCAATAGCTAGGGTCGTAAAATCTATTAACAATAGCAGTTTTAATGACATCTTTACATTTAGAAAAAAGGGGGAGTTCTCCTTGTTCTTCACATGTGTGAGAGGATTCATAAGTTGCTAACCCAATATTAAGTCCTGAATACTCTAATTTTGAGCGTATAGGTAAATCATCAATAACCGTGGTCGTATCTTCTAACGCAAGTTCTTGAGAAGCAGCAACAATTTCAAGAGCATCGCTTACGTCTTGTTTTTTGTGCATATGGTGAATTATTTTATTAAAGTTATCATCATGAGCACGTAAAGCATTGAGAACTTGCCAGATGACATTATACTTTTGGTTGTTTTCTAAGGCTATTTCCGGCGGAATGTCAGCGGGTATCCCAACGGGTAGAATGATATAGCCTCTTTTTTTACCCTCTGCTCGACGCATTACACGTCCTATTGCTTGAATAATCTCAATTTGACTTTTTCGCGGGTGTAAAAATAGAACGGCATCAAGAGCAGGAACATCAACACCTTCAGAAAGACAGCGTACATTGGTAAGTACACGGCAGGTATTTTCCCCCGCATCTTCCTTTAACCATTCAAGTTGTTTTGTACGCTCTTTAGCACTAAAGGTTCCATCAATATGGGCAAGGGTACAGTTAAGAGGAGGAGTATCTTTATAGTTCTTATGAAGAGCGCGCAAAGATTCTTGCACTTTTTCTTTTTTGAATCTCTTGCATATGCGTTTAGAAGTCTCAATATCTTTGCAAAAAGCTAAAGCTCTACGCATGGGCTTGGGGTCATCTTCAAGATCAAGTTTCAGATCCATTTTGGTAAGGGCTTGATAACAGCCTATGATCTTGGTTTTATCATCAAGAATAAGTTCATAATTCTCATCGGTCATCAAATGCTGAATAGATTCAGCAACTTCCTCTTCATTAATACCCAAAACAATAATCTTATAAGGTGCTAAAAGTTCATTCTGAACGGCTTTTGAGAATGTATAAGTATAAAGCTCTTTTCCATAGAGCTCTTTATCATCCATAGAGGCTAGAACGGCATTGATCTCATTGGCTTGCTTTTTGGCATCATCGGTAAAGATCTTAGGCGTTGCTGTCATATACAGACGTTTTTTGCCTCGAATGATGCTGTTATCATGAACCTTGATAAATTCAGATTCATTGTCTTCAGTTCCCAATGAAGCCCCAGTGGTACGGTGTGCTTCATCGCAAATGATCAGATCAAATTCGGGTAAATCATACTTTTTTTGTGCATCCGAAATCACTTGGATGGAATGATAAGTTGAAAACACCACGGTCATCAGATCATGTGAAACCTTACCCGCTTTGCTAGCCAGTTCTTTTGCATCCGTGGTAGCAGGCAAGGCAAGATCAGAGCTATCAAATTCAAGAGCATCATTTTTATTATTCTTACGACGCTTACCCACTTGTGTATCGGAACACACGGCAAAGGAACGCAAAGGCACTTCTGTATCTTCTGTCCATTCACGAATTGTTTGAGAGATAAGAGCAAGAGAGGGCACTAGAAACAATACGCGCTTGCCTTGACCTGCTATGGTTTCTGCTATCTTAAGACTTGTAAAAGTCTTGCCCGTACCACATGCCATAATCAGCTTGCCACGGTCTGCTTCTTTTAAACCTTCACAGACTTTCTCAAGGGCTTCTTTCTGATGATCTAAAAGCTTTTTCTTTGATTTCTCTTTAAGAACAGCTTGTCCTTGTTCTTTATAAGCCCCCCAATCGGTTTGACTGTTTTCTAAATCAAAAAGGTTTATGCGTTGAGGGCGGATTTCTTGCCCCTCACAAGTCAGTTCAACATTATCACTCCAATCTGTTTCGGTGCTATCAACCAGAATACGACGGGTGAAGATCTTTTTGCCCGAGGCAGCAATAAAACTATCAATATCTTTTTTACTGATCTGATGGTCAGCTTTATAAAACTTACATTGAATAGCCACATATCCCTCTTGATGACGAAGCTTTGCCATCAGATCAATGCCGATATCATTTTTATTCCAACCTTCACGCTCTTTAGCCCATTCATAATAGCTCTCAACCGTTTCATATCGTCCAAAATGGAGAGGGTCATGCATAAGATAAGCCATGACAAGGTTTTCAAACAGCGTTCCCAATTCACGGGGTGATTTTGCTTGTTGACGATAATATTCCAAGAGAGAGCGTAAAGAGACATGTTCATGATCATAATGATGAGGGCGAAGCATAAAGAATAAACTCCATGACAATATATTCTATTGATTAATTCTCTTCAAAGGAATCAAAACGAAGCTTATTAAATCCATTTTGAGTAAATGGTGAAAAAAATGCAGAAAAATGCGAAAAAACGGATAAATTTTTTTCAAAAGGGTTTTTAAAGGTACTTATCCACAGCCCATGACATGGAATAAGATCAGCAAAGTAGTGAAATTTTCTGTTTATTTTATGGAAAAAAGACAAATTTGATATGTGCTTTTAAGATATCATAATGAGTATTTTGATAGGTTTTATGAGTCACTAAAATAGTCTATTTTGTCAGTTTAATTTACTGACACAAACTGACAAATATATATTATGGATTGTATTTAAGGTTGTATTGTCGATATAGGTTGTATCATTAAAATACTAACATATTGAAATATAATGTTTTTAATTTTCTCTCATTTAAAAAAATAATATAGGCTCTAAAAAGAACTGACAACACTGACAGCACTGGAGAAAACTCTTCTGTTCAGATCATTATCTTTGGAGAAAGGTTGCTTAATGCGCTGTACAGAGAGTTTTGCCTATTTGAGTAGAAAGTTTTAAAAGAGATTTCTTATTGTTTTCTATGATGGTTTTTGACGACAGGATGTGCTTGATAGGATGATGTCTCGTTTATATGCGTGTTGAGTGGCTTAGAGGAGCTGGAGAGTGAATTTATCTCTAATTATTGATAAATATATTGTAGCATTAAACTGGGGATATTGATGTATTAACCATTGACGGGCTAAACAGTTTTGTTTAGAGGTTTTTCCATAGAAATGTGGGGGAGAGATCTTCAGCAGTTAAAATAAAGTGGTTTTTGTAAAATAAAGCAGTTTTTGGGTGTCACTTTTTGGGTCACAGAGGCATGTGCTTTTGTTAAAAGCGTTATAGGGCAGTGGCTGTTTTGAGTGGATTTATTAGCGGTTCCATGAAGTTCTTTTAAATCATGCTTCATGAATAGTGCAAAGCGGGGGCAATCTGTATTGTTTTGTGTATTTTTACGCCAAAGTTCTCTTTTGAGAATTTTTCGTGCCATTGTTGTTTTCTTTGGCTTGTTTACAGGTGTAAATGTTTATGCGCGCTCCTCAGCTATTTTTCATTCCCCAACCGATAATTTTTCTCGTAGGTATTCAGAAAAGCAGCAATTAGAAAGAATTGAGAAATTACGCGCTTTAACGCCTAAAAGGATAAAGACGCCTTCAGAGCAAAATCCAGAAACGCTTTTGGGTGGGAAGCAATGTTTTCCCATTCATGCTGTTGTTGTTGAGGGAGTGCACCATGTCAAAAAGCGCTCTATATCAGCCGTAACAGAGCCTTATGTTGGAAGATGTATTGGTCTTTTTGATATTCAGCTCTTAATCAAGAAGTTAACCAAAGTTTATTTGGATCAAGGCTATGTAACGGCGCGTTTTTACATTCCTGATCAAGATATCAAAAACAGCAAGACGCTCAAATTTGTTGTCATTGAGGGCAAGCTTTCAGAGATTTACTATAATGGTTCACCGACGTCTCGTTATAATAATGTTGTATGGAGTGCTTTTCCTGGGCTTCAAGGTCATGTTCTGAACATGCGCGATATTGAACAGGGGCTTGATCAGATCAACCGTTTGAGTTCAGCGCACGCTCAAAGCGAACTTCTTCCAGGGCGTGAAGAAGGGAGCACCATTGTCAATATTAACAATCATCCCGATAAAACTTTCAAGGTTACTGTTTCTCATGACAATATGGGACAATC